>JAJSZP010000169.1 GCA_030262775.1 Deltaproteobacteria bacterium
TTTGCGGGCCTATGATGTTTTTTATAACGATGTAATGATGTGGAAAAAAAGTGATGGAATGTAATCATCTTTTTTTCAGATTTAGGCGACAACTTGCTTGACATTTACCGTGACTGTCATGTACGGATGCCGAGGTCAAAACACAGCTTACTGGAATATGACCGTCCGCAGCATCAATATGCAATTTATATCCAATCCAGGTTTTCTTGTAGCCCTTGCTGTTTTTCTTTGTACCAACATCACAGCTCTGCGGCAAGGCTTCTAACATTTCATCTGTAGTCATTGACTGCTGCCGTTCAAGACGCGTGGGTTCTTTTACGCGTTCTTCTCCCTTTTTGGGACGGCCCCGCTTACTCTTTGGCTTTTTTGTACTGTATTTAGCTGCAACCTTATTCTTTTTTTGAGGTTTTTACCGGGCCTCAATTGCTGTAGAATCCCGTAAAATGTGACCAACTATGTGATCTCCTAAATGCTGCTTAACACAACTCTCATGCACAATCCGGACTATGCCGTTTTGGGCAAATTCCGCAAAAACCCGTGAAAAAGATGACTCGTGTGGAATTTGACTTGCTCTTTCCCACCCGCATGTTCTTCGCAGCGCAGGCGTGGTTTTCAACCTGTCGATTAATTCCCGTGTAGTAGGCCATGTTGTAAACTGCTTTTGCTACAAATGATCTCGCTATCTGTATGCGGTTCTTGGGGGATTGTCCATGCCAGTACTCTGGAATATGAACAAAATCTTCAATCCGTATTAATTACAGGGTCGCCACCAGTTGCTTTAACTTTTCAGTAAGAGGTCCCTCAATTTCCTTTTCTATAAAAGGGAAAAGAAATCCTTGAATATTAAACCAAATCTGTGATACTTTTCTCATAAAGTTGCCTCCTTGTTTCAACTAATTCTTCAACCAGATCAGTTAGTTGTAATATATCATAGAGGCAGCTTTTTTACCATAATTATTCCTCTGCTGATCAAAATAATTCAAAAGTTTTTTTGTTTCTGCAAGAGGCTCTCATGAAATAATTCAGCATAAGGAGACTGCCATATTAGCACAATATATTAGAGATAAAGGAATGCAGCAGGGAATGCTGGTGGACGCCAGGGATATGCTTATAGAGGTTTTAATAGAACGTTTTGGGGGAATAAGCAGTGAATTATCGGAACAAATTCAGCGAATAGATTCACGTGAAAGGTTAAAAGACTCACTCCGGCAGGCGCTTCGAGCGAAAAGCTTTAATGAATTTGGGAAAAAACTGTAAATCAAAAAGAAATAATGTTTGACAAATAAAATATAGCAAGAAAAATTTCTGACAACTGACATGAAACAAAAATCTGTTTTATTCATATTACTGATTCTTTCATCTGCAATAATGTGTGTCAATTTAACTGGTTTTGCATCCGAACCAGATGAACTTATCATTGCCAAACCTTTTGGCCCGTCTGTGGAAGTTCCTGATCCTGCTAAAGGTTATAACGGATGGTATATGAATGAAGCAGGAGTAACTGAAACGCTCTTTGCTCTTGATTTCGATATGAACTTGCAGCCCTGGCTTGCGGAATCATTTAAAAACATCAGTCCGTTAATCTGGGAGATTAAATTAAAACAAGGGGTGCGCTTTCACGATAATACGCTCATGGATGCCTCGGCTGTCAAGTGGTCTGTCAACCGCATTATTGATGAAAAAAGCAAGGTGTTTAACAAGCGCATACAGGGATCTCTGAATATAAAAACCATTACCGTCAACGACGACTATACCCTGACATTTAAAACCCATGAGCCCAATGCTGCGTTTCTATATAATTTAACATCGCCTGGCACCGGAATTATCAGTCCCATGAGCAATGAAAGAAAAATTTATGGGACTGGTCCTTTTATACTGGAAAAAGTGGTGCCAAAAGTAAAGATGATTGTGCGCAGATTTGATAATTATTGGCCAGGAAAACCAAAACTTGCAAGAGTTTATTTAAATATTGCAAGAAACCCCACAACACGGATGCTGGCATTTGAGGGAGGACAGGTCGATGTGGCGGTAAATTTTCCCGAAAATGATGCAAAGCGTATCAATTTGAGAAAGGGCGCAAGAATTGTTCACAAGCCCACCAACCGGCTTTGCTTTTTCTTTGTAAGGATTGCGGATGGTCCTCTTGCAGACATTCGTGTGCGCATGGCTGTGAATTATGCTATAGACCGTAAACAAATCGTGGATGCGGTTCTTGCCGGAATTGGAGGGGAGATCGGCGCATCTGTTTTTCCGAAAATTCTTCCCTGGAACAACCGGAATCTTCAACCATATCTTTATAATCCGGACAAAGCATCAGGGCTTCTGACTGAGGCTGGCGCTAAAGACAATAATGGAGACGGCATACTGGAAATAAACGGTCGTCCTTTACTGCTGAATATATGGACGTATGAGGAACGCGCATCATTAAAACCTGTTCTTGAACTGGTGCAGATGCAATTGCAAAAAATAGGCATTGCCACAAAGCTGAAAGTTACGAGAAAAGGATCACCTATTAACTATGCCATGAAAAAAGGCGAAGTTCATCTTAATTTGCAGATGTGGAACGTTGCCCTTCAGGGCGATCCCGATTATTTTATCTCTAATATCTTTACGAGCAATGCAGTGTCAAACTTTATGGGATACCGCAATCAAGAGCTGGATGCTTTGGCAAAAAAAGGAAAAATCACCTTTGATCAAAAAAAGCGTAAAGAAATATATGATCGTATTCAGGAAATTATTTTTAATGAACTTCCTGTAATTGTGCTCTTTCACAAGTCAATGGTCTCTGCAGTCTATAACCATGTGGAAAATTATGAGATTCACCCGGCGGAAAAATATCTTTTAACATCGCGGCTTTGCCGGAAATGACATCAAACAAACATATTCTGTTGGTTGAAAATCTAATTGTTAATTTTCCTGACATGCCGACCGGTTCAAGTGTTTTACGCGGTGTTTCCCTTTCATTAAAACAAAGAGAAATACTTGGCATTGTGGGGGAATCCGGTTGCGGAAAAAGCGTTCTCGCCAGAAGTCTTATACGGCTGGAATCTCCTGCAAGAATTATTTCAGGTTCAATTCTGCTGGATGGTCAGGAACTCACAACCAAAAGCCGGCGGGAATTGCGGCGATTGAGAGGCAGAAAAATTTCTCTGGCGCTGCAAGATCCAAGAAGCGCCATGGATCCTGTTTTTATGATGGGAAATCAATTAAAAGAAGTTGTTTCCATTTCTTACACAGGAAAAAACGGGAAAAAGCAACGCAATGCGGATATTTTTCGAAAAATACATACACTTCTTAAAGGTGTGGGAATCGCATCGCCAAAAGAACGATGCCGGCAATATCCCCACGAATGGAGCCGCGGGATGCTGCAGCGTGCCCAGCTTGTGATGGTTGCTTCCGCATCACCCGAAGTTTTGATATTAGATGAAATCACATCTGCTCTTGACCCCACCATTTCTCTGCAAATTCTTGATTTCATTGTTCGGCTGAAAAAAGAACAGAATACAGGAATTATCCTGATTACTCATGATCTTTCTATTGCCTTAGAGATATGCGATCGGGTTGCGGTGATGCAAAAGGGACGGATTGTGGAAATGGGAAAAATTCGCAAGATATTTGAACAGCCGGTTCATCCGTATACAAAATTAATTGTCAGCTATAGACTTTCAGATAAATAATTTCACTGCGTTATCAGTCGTCGACGTATAACTAATACGCCTTCCTCCTTCTGGCCTTGTGAAATTAATTATCTGAAAGTCTATAGCAGTTGGCAGAGGTCAGATGGCAAAATTTGGGGTAGTTTTTAGAAAAGAGGGGATGAGGTTTGAATGAGATTTGAAGATTTAGATGTATCTTTTCTCAAAATACAAAATCTTGCCGTAAAATTCCATTCTGGATCCAGGTCATTTTTTCGTCGTCTTTTTTTTTATGCTGTACGTAATATTTCTATTAATATTAACAGAAAAGAGACATTTTGTTTGATTGGTGAAAGCGGTTCGGGAAAGACGACACTTGTGTGGGCGATACTTGGGTTGCATCTGTTTCAGGAAGGGAGGATAGTTTTTGATGGTCAGACCATTAATCAAAGCAATGATTCGGTTCACCAAAAACTCAAGCGCAGTGCTCAGATCGTTTTTCAGGATCCTGCAGCATCTTTAAGTCCTTTTTTTACATTAGGGCAATCTATTGAGGAACCATTGCACGCCAGGGGCGTTGGGAAAAAGGATCGGTCAGCGATTGCGGAAAGTCTGGCAACAAAAACAGGGCTTTCATACGATTTGCTTCAACGACATCCTTCAGAGGTTTCAGGTGGCCAGAACCAAAGGGCATGTATTGCCCGCGCTCTTTCAATCAGGCCGGATATTTTATTTCTTGACGAACCATTGACTGCGCTGGATGCTATTGTTCAAAAACAGGTGGCAAAGCTGCTGTGTGAGATGAAAAGAGATTACGATCTTACCTATTTTCTTGTCACTCATGATCTGAGCCTTGTGAAAAAAATAGGGACAACTGTGGCTGTAATGTATTCGGGTAGAATTGTTGAAAAAGCACCCAAAGAGATATTTTTTTCCAATCCATGTCATCCGTACTCACAGGCTCTTTTATCAAGCGTCTTGAAGCCAGGTATATGGAAAGGCAAACGGATTGTTCTTAAGGGAGAAGTTCCATCTCCCCTGAATCCTCCGTCCGGCTGTCTGTTTCACCCGCGATGTTTCAGGAAACTGCCTGTGTGCGAAAAGATCGCTCCCGAATCAAAAACCGTTGCACCCGGACATGAAGTTTTTTGCCATTTGTTTTAACATTATGGTATAGACTTTCAGATAATTAATTTCACAAGGCCAGAAGGAGAAAGGCGTATTAGTTATACGGCAACGACTGATAACGCAGTGAAATTAATTATCTGAAAGTCTATAATTATGCTAAATCTTATATTAAAGCGTATAGCTGCTGCATTTTTTGTGTTCATTGGCGCCACATTTTTTACCTATGGAATGATGATGTTTGCTCCGGGTGATGCAACCCTGGAAATAGCCATTGCCCGCTATGGAGGCCA
>JAJSZP010000170.1 GCA_030262775.1 Deltaproteobacteria bacterium
ATATGGTTCGAGTCGTAGTTGATATAACGTCTTTTAAAACCTATAAAATTTTTTCTCTTAAAAACCCATTCAGAATTGTCATTGATGTCTGGGGAACAAACCCATCAAAAGTTAAGACCACAAAAAAGGACAAGAAAATTCTCACAAGCGCTTTGGCAAAACAGCTATCCCTTGGAGTAAACCGTATAGTTGTAGACCCAGGTCATGGAGGGCGTGATTTTGGTGCATCAGGGTATCTTAAGGGAGTTTATGAAAAAGATGTTGTTCTTAAGATAGCAAAGGGACTTGCAAAAAAGATCCGCAAAGAGCTGCAATGTGAAGTATTTCTTACCAGAACTCGTGACCGGTATTTAACTTTGGAAGAAAGGACAGCTATTGCAAACACAAAAAATGCAGACCTTTTTATATCAATACACACAAATGCCGCAAGAAGCAGAAAGGCATTTGGAATTGAAACTTATTTTCTTAACCTTGCTACAGATGATGAATCCATTTTAGTGGCTGCACGTGAAAATGCCACATCTACAAAAAATATAAGTGATCTTCAGACAATCTTAAGTGATTTAATGCAGAATGCAAAAATAAATGAATCCAGCCGTCTTGCCGGCCATGTTCAGACAGCTTTGTGTAGCTGTCTGAAAAAGAATAAATATAGCAAAATAAATAATAAAGGAGTTAAGCAGGCGCCGTTCTATGTTCTTCTCGGAGCTCAAATGCCAGCCATCCTGATAGAAACCTCATTTATAAGTAATGCAAAAGAATGTAAAAGATTAATAACTCCAAAATATCAGGAACGATTGTGTGAGGCCATAGTTGATGGGATTAAAAAGTATATTAAGGAAACAAACCCAAACTGCTTAAGTAGATTAGACTGAGAGCGGTCAAGGGGGGCCCTAATTCTTCAGCCTGCTCCACTGAGAAACTCCAAATCCTTTGCCTGTGTATTCTTGGTCCCAATGACAAGCACTTCGATCTTGTTATCCTTTGTTTTTCTGTAATAAAGGCGCCCTTTATAAGCAAATATTACTTCTAATACTGTCTCACGCCCCTTTTTCCCAAAGACCTTTCTTTTAATCGAAACAAGTTGTGGATTCTCGTTAAGCTGGTGGATAATTTCTTCTACTTTTATCTTCATATCATCTGTAAGATCAATAAAACCGTTTATTGCTCTTACATTAATTGAAAGCTTTTTATAAATTGTATCAAATCTTTTCTTGATGCCCTGATATTTTTTTGTTTTTTGCCTTGATTCTTTTTGTAAGCTCTTTGTATACTGACTGGTTTTTTCTTTCAATGAATCAATTTCTTCCTGCTGTTTAATCTGGAGAGCAAGATTTGTCTCAATTTCTTTTTCAAGAAAAACAATTTCTTTTATCATCTCATCTTCATTTTTGTTGGCCTTTTCCTTTTCATCTTCCATCTGATTTTTTATTTTTTCAGCTTCAGAAATAAGCTTTTTTCTGTCTTGACCAAGAGTCATTAACTTTTCTGTGTATTTCTTTTTCAGTCCCAGGAGCCGCTCAATTTCTTTTTCTTTTTCGATATCATCCTGTTGTACCTTTATTAAGCCGGATCTGTAATAATAATAAAGTATAATTAAAGATGCAAAAATATAAAAAACAAGTATTGTATTTGAAAGAAGTGTGTTGTGCCCAACTTTCAGATCAACATTCAGGATTAGCCCTTCATGCATGAGGTTGTAGTTTTCAGTGGCTATCCGGATTGGATCAGGATGGAGTAAAGAGGTTGCATCATTTTCAAAAAAAGCAGGGTATAAAATAGTGCCTCGTTTTGTGGTAACTGTTATTTTTACATCTACACCGTGTGAAATTAAAGACTTGCTTTGCAAATAGAGATTAATATTTTTGTTTATGGAATCTTTTATACTGATACTGCCTTCAAATAAAGCAAGCGTATCACCAGTATAAACATTTTCAATCTCGTTCGTATATCTGTTATTCAGATGGGTTTCCATGGATTGTACAGAAAATATGTAAAGTACAGGAGGCAAAAGTATGCATAATATAACTATTTTAAAAGAAAGATATTTCACTTGACGTAACAGTTCATGGTTGTCGGTTTACAGTTAACGGTTTTATGTTTTTAACAGCCGTAAACTGTGAAGCGTGAACTGTAAACTTTCTATACACGAAATATAAACTTGAGTTCTTATAACTGAGCATTTTGCTTCTTGTTAGCCTCCGTCTAATATGTTTTGACCAATCGTTAGGAACGGGGAAGTTAATTTCGTCCCCGCTCCTTAACTGTAAACCGTAAACAATTACAGTTCTGACAGTATCTTCCTCGCCTCCTCAGAACCATCAAAGTTGTCATTAAGGCTGAGAGCTTTTTCAAGTTCAACCCTGGCAAGTACTTTATTCTCTTTTTTATAGTAGGCCATGCCAAGATGATAGTGTATAGTCGCATTGTTAGGTATTTTTTCAAGGCTGTCTCTAAATTCCTGTATGGCAATATCGTACAACCCCTTTTTATAATAAATTAGTCCAAGAGTATCCATTACACCTGGGTTGTCCAGAAGTTTTTCCTTTGCTTTTTGTGCAAGACCCAAAGCCTCGTCAAGATTATCGCCTTTTGTGGCAATCAGATAAGCCAGGTTGTTTGCAGCAGGAGCGAAGTCCGGATTAGTCTTTAATGCAGCTCTGTAATGTTTTTCAGATAGATCAAATTTTTTCTGCATATCATATACTGTTCCAAGAAGCATATGGGTGCCGGCATGTTTGGGATTTTTTTTAAGGACTTCCTTGAATTGAGCAATGGCAACATCTTCTTTTTTATCCATAAGATATATTCTGGCCAGTGAATAATATGGCTGCAAAAGATTTGGATTTTCTTCCAAAGCCTTTTTGTAAGATTTTTCTGCTTTCTGTTTTTTATTCTGTATAAAATAGAGCCCGCCTTTGATATTGTGAACGACAGCTAAAAGAGCAGGTTGATCTTTTACTATTTCTATCTGTTTTTCACATTTATTAATTGCGGTATCAAACTCTTTCTTAGCGATATGAACGAGGATAATATTGGTAAACACATCTACGAGTTTATTGTTCATAGTCATGGCGTTATCAAAGTTAGCAAGAGCAAGATCATATTTTCCCAGCAAACGCTGTAATAAACCGAGCTTGAAATAGCCTGCAGGATTTTCAGGCGCTATTTTTATCAATGATTTAAATGAGTCCAGGGCTTCCTTTATTTTGCCCTGAGCCATAAATATACTCCCCAGAATCATCTTTGCCTGGTAATAATTGGGAAGACTCAGAAGAATATCTTCGCATTCTTTTTTTGCCATTTCAAAGTCGCGTTCTCCAAAGTAAATCTCAGAAAGCAGCAGTTTTGCTTTTATATAATTCGGCTTTAATTCAACAGCGCTGCCAAGAGATGCCTTTGCAATTCTTTTTTCACCTTTACCCAAATGAGCAAGGCCCTTGAAATAATGGGTGCGCTCCGATTTTGGTTCTTCCTTTATTAACTGGTCAAGAAGTTCTATGGCCTTTGTAAATTCGTGCTTTAAAATAAGAACTTCTCCATTGAGCATCTGTGTCGGAAAATGCTTTGGTCTTTCTTTTAAAATTTTTTCTATAAATTTTTCAGCTTCATCTATTTTTCTGGTCTTAAAGTAAAATCTGGCAATTTTGTTCATTATCCTGATGTCGTCAGGATTAATTTCCAATGCTTTTTCATACATATTCAGGATATTATCATCTTTGCCAGTGACATCATAAAACCCGGCTGCTACCAAATATGGTTTAACGTTGTCGGGACTGGTTTCAATTGCCTTCAGATATGCAGTTTCTGCCTTACCTGTGTTTTTTAGCCTGAAGTAAAAATTGCCGAGAACTATATACAGGTCTGCATTTTCCGGATTTGCCTCTATAGTTTTCTTTAATTCCGCTTCAGCCTGGTTAAACTCTTTTCTGCTTACATAGAAACTGGCTATAGAAAGTCTGGGAGATATTGCCTTTGGATCAATATCAACAGCCTGTTTCAATTGAGCTTCAGCCTCTGAAAATTTTCCCTGACGTGCAAGAATACGGGCGAGGCCAAGATAAGAGCGCAGCTTATTCCTGTCAATTTCAATAATCTTTTCATATAGAGATGCAGCATCATATAGATTTTTTTCCTGCTCCTGCAAACCGGCAAGCAGAAAAAGGGCATCAATATTATCCGGTTCTTTAGCTAATACTACATCGGCTTTTTTCCTTGCCTCCTCGAATTTTCTGCCAAGCATATAGAATGTGGCAAGTTTAAGCTGGGCATCAAGATTATCCGGATCAAGCTTTGCAACCATTAAATATGATTTGAAGGCTTCTTGAGGTTTACCGAGTTTCAGAAAGGTTTCACCAAGATTAGCATAGGCCTCAAGATATTCAGGATCAATTTGTAGGGCGCTTTTGAATTCAAGCTCTGCACTTTTGGGCTCACCTTTTTCAAGGTATGCCTCACCTTTTTCAAGATGATCTGCTTTTTTTTCTTCATCTGACGAGCATCCATAAATACAAATGAAAGCAATCAAACAAAATAGAGATACTATTTTCAATCGATCCATTTTTTACCCTCCGGAGAAATTAAGGACTTAATAAATAATATTATGAACTTAATTTTTTATTTATCAAAAATTATAATAACTTTCAAGAATATTCGTAAAATTTCACCACAGAACAACACGGAGTTTTACTAAATTGTAAACAATGGGCAGGGGCTGCTTTTTCCCGACCCCTGCTCTTCATAATTATATAATTTCCTGTATAATCGTTACATAGTTTACACAAATAAATGGTCTATATTCAACAATTCTTTCTGAATTTACATTGACTTTTTTTAATAACCTATACAACCTATTGATATTCAAACAAATATTTGAGCAAGAAAATAATACAGGCATTTTATATAAACATTGGCACTCTTATTGCTTCTTAATTAAACCAAGAATGAAAAAAACAGGAATAAAATCCGCGTAATCTGCGGA
>JAJSZP010000171.1 GCA_030262775.1 Deltaproteobacteria bacterium
ACAAAAAAATGGGAACAACTCAATCTTATTTCAGCAAGGCCCTATGGGTTTTGCTGAGAACGGCCTTATAGGTCGAATTCAAACCACGTTTTATAAGCGTGGTTATTGATATTTATAAGATTTCCACATACGCCTTGAAATTAAATGATATTGAATTGGGTAACGTTTTTTCGTTATAATGCCACACCTGTTTTCTAAATCAAGACACAAGTTGGCTAAGGCCCCCAAGAGCTGAGAAGCCATATACTTTGGGCTTGATCCAGTGCCAGAAAATTTCTACAGGATTATATTCAGGCGAATAAGGAGGCAAGTAAAACAAGTGGATATTCTTGTGTCGCCGCAAAAATATTTTGGTCTTTTGGGATTTGTGAATGCTGGCATTATCAAGAATTATCGCAATTTCCTTTTTTTAAACCAACCTCTAACCAGGTATGGTTCGGTTGAAAAGTGAGATTCATCAAGTGCGTATGTTTCTGTTTCTCCCCTGGAGAGCATAGCTTTGATTCCTTCTATCATAGATTGAATCCTTTTCGCCTTTTCCTCCTTTGCAGGTGCGCGAGCGGGAACAGTTTTAGCTGGCCGCTTATAGCTGTACCCCATGGAATTAAGAGCACGAATAACTGTATCGTTGCTGACTGACAGGTTGAGCTTTGTTGCTGCATCATAGACAATCAATGGCACTGACCAGACATGATCCTTATAGCCATACTCAACAGGGGAGCTATTCAAAATTTTACGAATATGTTCCTTAATCTTTGAGCGCTTTTCATCTGGTCGACCAGGAGAGTACTTGCGACCCAGTCCTTTTATGCCAGACGCATTGTATCGCTTTAGCCAATCTCGAACCGTATGAGGATTCCGCACTATCTCCTGTCGTAAGGCTCCCATAATAAAGAAGAATAGTCAAGTTATTTATAGATATTTATGCATATACGTTTATTATAAGAGAGCGATATTAAGATTAGTATGGATTCAAAAGGCCGAGCATTGGATAATATTCTTATTGAAAGGTTGTGGAGATCAGTCAAATACGAGGAGGTATATTTAAACGAATACAAAAAAATGAGTGACGCATACATCTCATTGAAAAATTATTTTAAATTTTATAATGAGGAGAGGTTCCATCAGGTATTAAATTATAAAGTTCCCAAGGAATTTTATCTGATTTAAATTGAGGTGACAGTTCCCAACCCCTTGGGATTTAACGCATTATAGACCAAAGCATGAATTTAAAAGGAGGGCAGCAAGTTACACTGCCCCATGCTTCGATCATCAATTCCGACGCTTGGGTTGCTTCCCAGCATTGCCCTATCCTCCGAATTGATGCAAACAGGATACCGGGGATTTATTAAAAAAACAAGAAAGGAGAAGCATTTTAGTGATGTATTTTTTGGATTCAACAGGTCTATTTTTTTGAAACATCTAAAAATTGGTCTTGACATGGGGTCCACTTTAGTCCATCAATTTCCTTTTCTATAAAAGGGAAAAGAAATCCTTGAATATTAAACCAAATCTGTGATACTTTTCTCATAAAGTTGCCTCCTTGTTTCAACTAATTATTCAACCAGATCAATTAGTTGTAATATATCATAGAGGCAGCTTCTTTACCATAATTATTTCTCTACTGATCAAAATAATTCAAAAGTTTTTTTGTTTCCGCAAGAGGCTCAATGTATAAGAAGATATTTCCGATCGAAAATACGAATAAGCTTATCAAAAAGAAAAGCTGGTGGAATAGATTAATGGAATGGCTGGCTAAAGCGAATAAAAATGTATGCCGCCATTGAAAGCCTGGTAGCAGGCATCGCAGGTAGCGAGGCGTTATCTATATTTTTCCCAGTTTAATCGCACAAAATTTACCGCACATGGTACAGCCTTCTTTGCCGGCACTTTCGCTGGGTTCCAAACAAGTCCTTACTTTTTCAGGGTCTATAGAAATGTTTACCTGACCTTCCCAGTTGAATTCATTTCTGTATTTTGCCATAAGTAAATCTTTTTCAAATGCGCCGGGAATCCCCTTTGCGATGTCTGCAATGTGTGCAGCAATTTTTGAAGCAATTATACCTTCTTTTACATCTTCTATAGTAGGTAGTCTTAAATGCTCCGCCGGAGTAACATAACACAGGAAGTCTGCGCCGGCTGATCCGGCAATGGCTCCTCCAATAGCGGCAGTAATATGGTCATAGCCAGGCGCTATATCTGTGGGAATTGGACCAAGCACATAGAATGGAGCCCCCTGGCAAAGACTTTTTTCCAGCTCAACATTAGCCTTAATTTCTCTGATTGGAACATGTCCGGGGCCTTCAATCATAACCTGAACCCCCTGATCTCTTGCTTTTTTTGTAAGTTCGCCAAGGGTTATCAGCTCTTCAATTTGTGCCCTGTCAGTTGCATCGGCAATACATCCCGGCCTCAAACCATCGCCGAGACTAAGGACCATGTCGTAATGCCCGGCTATTTCAAGTAATTTATTATATTGTTCATAGAGAGGATTTTCTTTTTTGTTGCATTTTATCCAATTAGCTAAAAAAGTTCCTCCCCTGCTGACAATACCTAAATGACGCCCTCCAATTTCAAGGCAGCCAATACTTTTTCTTGTTATCCCGCAATGAACTGTAATGAAATCTACACCGTCTTCACCATTTTCTTCTATGACCCTGAACATATCCTCAGCACTCATTTCAACGATAGCTTTTTTAGAATTCAGCATCTGAACTGCAGCCTGATATATAGGTACTGTTCCAATTACCAATGATGATTCTTTGATAATTGCTTTCCTTATTGCTTTGATATCGCCACCTGTAGAGAGATCCATAATAGTATCTGCTCCGGCAGAAACAGATATTCTTGCCTTCTTGAGTTCTAAGTCAATATCAGTACGGTCTTTTGACGTTCCGATATTGGCGTTGACTTTTGTTTTTAAACCCTTGCCAATTGCGAGAGGTGAAATGGATTTGTGCTTTTTGTTTCTTATTACTACTATATTGCCATTTTCAACTCCCTTGCGAATAAATTCAGGATCAACTCCTTCATATTCGGCACATATCTCCATTTCTTCTGAGATGTTATTTTTACGCGCCATTTCTAATTGAGTCATAATTTATCTCTCCGTTTTTGCAATAATAAGCTCTGCTATTTTTTTTCCTGAGAGAAGCATTCCTCCGAAGATTGGCCCCATTCTTGGGCCACCAAAAGCTGCGTTAGCTGACATTCCTGCGACATATACGCCTGGGCAGATTTCTCTGGTATTTTCAATTGTCAGTTTTTCTGCCTTCTCTGCCCACATAGACCGTTCGCCCATTACTCCTCCACTTTCAGTATTTAACTTCATATCTGCTTTTCGCTCAATAATATGAAGCAGTTCTGTTGCATGTCCCGTTGCATCAACAACATTTTTGGCCATAATTGTAAGGGGGTCAACATGAAGTCCTGCCATTTCCACAGGTGACCATATAATGACAAGGCCAATAACGCGATTTTTCCGAATTACAACGTCTTCCACACTCATACAATTAAAAATTTTTGCTCCCGCCTTGGTTGCATATGAGCATATCGTGGTAATGGATTCAATGGCGTCTGCTGTAAAATATCCCGGCTGATATTCTCTTGTTTTTATATCAAAAAGATCTAGTATTTCTTTGCCTTCTTTTTGTACCACTATTTCATTAAACATCATTCCGCCGCCCCACATTCCGCCGCCTAGACTTAACTTGCGTTCATAAAGCGCTACTTTTTTGCCGGCTTTTGCCAGAAAATACGCTGCTACAAGTCCGGATGGACCTCCGCCGACTATTGCAGTATCAACTTCTGTATATTCCAGAAATTTTTGTGAAAAGCGATCAATTATTGCTCTGGTTATTATAAGTTCGTTCAATGCCATAATATTACACACTCCTCCTTATTAAGTAATAGTTCATGGTTCGTGGTTCACAGTTGATCAAAACATAAAACTATGAACTGTTATCTTATGAATTAGTTAAAAAAATTACTTACAAGACTTTCAACCTTTTTGATATACTCAATACCTTATCGACAACGTCGGCAGGATTTTTACCTATAACCCTTATCATCGGTTCCTTTCCCAGATCTCCGCGGTCAAAAATTATATCCGGTATTGAATTTCTCTTTAAAAGTACGGAATCAATTCCCCATTTTAAAGAATACCCCTCTTTAAACTTTGTATCATCAGGCTCATTAGACCGGTCAAAATTATCCACATCAAATCCCAATGACATGCATATATTGATAATGTTTTCGGAAAATCTTATATTCATAGCGCATCGGTAGTTCGCATTATATTTCATGGCGCTCAGAATTATGCTGGCAATATGGCTGGAAGCTCCAAAAGAGAGATCGCCGAAAGTTTTGGTCTTTTCTCCAATCCTGATAATTCGCCCCGGGATGGCTGCAATGTCTTCTGCCTTGCTTGCACAGGGTAGGGCATAACCCAGGTTTGATTGTACTTCGGGAATAATATTTCCGCATTTTTCAGCATTTAATCTTTGCAGGGCAGCTTTAAGTTTTTGAATACAGTTATATCGTTCACTTTCCTGCCGAACATAGGCCAGGTGGTTTGTCGGACCGTGTCCACCGCCTATATTCAGAGAAAATCTTATGGCGGTAGTTGTGTATTTTTTTGCTGTTTTTACTGCTTCAAAAACAGATTTTCCTTTCGCAAGCTTTGTAGCGATAGCAGCGGAAAAGGTACATCCGGTACCATGTGTATTTTTTGTATCTATCCTCTCAGAAATAAACTCGTGAAAGTTTTTTCCATCATACAAAATGTCCACAGGATTGCCGGCAAGATGTCCACCCTTTACAACTACATTTTTTGCCCCTAACCCGCAGATAATTTCGGCTGATTTTTTCATATCGTCAATAGATGATACCTTGATTTTAGCCAGTTCTTCAGCTTCAGGAATGTTTGGTGTAATTATAAGCGCTAAAGGCAAAAGTTC
>JAJSZP010000172.1 GCA_030262775.1 Deltaproteobacteria bacterium
ATTCAAGATTGATATTAAATGCAACAGAAAACTCAAGCTCGTTTCCCTTTACAAGATAAAGGGAGCCTGCTTCAACGTTCATAACTTCCCGAATCATATCCATTGTATACTTAAGTACCTGGTTCATATCAAAAGTCGATGAAGCAAGGGCTTTTCCAATTTGTTTGATCGAATCCAATTCTTTATTGCGTTTAATAACAGATTCAGACAGCTCGTTGCGCTCTATAGCAATAGACAGCACACCTGCCACCCATTCAATTAGCTCCTGAGAATTATAAAAGTCTTTTGCATGACTTGAAGATAGCACAAATATTCCTTTAACGATTCCTCTCATCTTCATGGGGGCAAGACAGCATGATTTGCTTCCCTGGTTTACAAACAATTCTTTTGCATATTCGCTGGTAAGTAAGGCAGTATCATCCACAATCAGAATGGATTCCTGTTTAAGAACCTTGTCAATTATACCGCCCTGCTCAATGGAATATTGAGCGCCCCTTGAAATGCTTGTCTGCTTATTGGCCAGCAACTCAAAAATCGAAATATAATCGGAATCATTTCCAACCATAGTCATAACCATGGCAAGATTAAAAGGAACTATGGCATGAATTTCATGCAAAACAGCATGTAAAAGTTCGCTGTCTCTGAAACTTGAGTTTATTATCTTGAAGATTTTCTCAACTGTTTTAAGGACAAGCTCTCCCTTTTCATTATCCTTCAAAAGACGGAGGTTTTCGTATGTGAAAGCAGCATTACTCAAAAGGGGCGTTAAAATCTCCACATCGTTCTGTGAATAAATTTTATCACCATTTCTGTGCGAAATTGTAAGCACTCCAACAATATCCTTGCTGGTCTTGATCGGCATGCAAACAAAGGATTTCGAGCAATATAGAGGACGATTCGTCCTTCCGAACCGTGTATCCGTTTCAATATTTTCTACCACAATAGGCGATTTGTTAATTACAGCATACTTGGCGATGCTTGTATCAAAATCTATCCTGTCATCTATCTTGACGTATTCCCCTGCTCCAATGGTCGTCTTTACAAGAAACGATTTGCGATCACGATCTGTAACCATGACTGAACCAACGTCTGAATCAGTTAATGCCAGGGAACGCTCCAGAGTGACGTAAAGAATTTCATTTGGATCAAATGTAACATAGCAAAGCTCGGAAAGTTCCTTGAGTATTGATATTTCAGAAGACTTTTTTTGAAGCTGCTGGAAAGTTTTGCTGAATTGATTCTCGAACGCGCTAAAAGACTGAGCAATATCGCGTAGTTCATCCGTGCCCGTCTGCGACTCTCCTCCAAGTTGTTCAGCTCTTTTCCGAGCAATAGCTTTGGATATACCCACTATATCTTCAAACAACTTCCTTAGCATGATATATCCTGACAATGAAAAAATAAGAACGCCCAGAAAAAACAGTAACATATATTTATCATTCATTAAGTTATATCTGATTCCAAATATAACAAATCCCAGTACAGGGAACAGAAAAAAGAGGCCAAATATTATAGTGAGCTTATAATGAAGATTTTTCCCTTTAAGAGAACTATCCCAAAACCACTTCTTAAAGTTCATCTTACAATCCTCTCATGAGGTTAATACCATTATCTTAATGACTGCGCTTTGCTCTTTATTTTCTTCCAGTCAAATTTTTTTGCCAGCCCAAGGGCCTCACTCTCTGAAATTCCTGCATATGACAGGGTAAAGAAAGCGCCACCGGTCTGTTTAGATGTCAAAAAAACAGTGACCGCCCCTGAATTTTCTTCTTTGTCATAGACTGTCTGCACCTGAAAGCCGTTTATGGTTTTGATGTTAATATTAACTTCAGGACTCTCCATGTGCATTCCGGAACCCTGCATGTCGCCCATTCCAACAGCCTGATTGGCTTTTATAATCATGGCTGTCAGTTTTTTGTTTCCCTTGCTGTAGGTACGTGTAGAATTAATCATAACCATGCCGGACATATTCATATTCATACCTGTCGGCTCTTCGCCAGTCCATTCTGAAAGATCAATAAGGCAGGGATAAAGCGTTTGATATGATTCCGCATGTACAGCAGTGGCCACAACCAATATTGCAAAACTTATCAGCAATATTTCCCCGCAAGCCCCAAAAAATTTTTTTGACAATTCTTTCACATTTACTCCTCCTAAATTTGTATGGCAACAATACTGTATTTTCGGTAAGATAAAATCTTATAACATCTTAGGAACGTGTACGAAATAACTTTATCCTTAAAACTATAGCGTGTACCAAATGACTTTACGGTAATTATGCACTCAAATCGTGTTCATCCTCGTTGTGTCTTACGATAAATATAATTGTTTTTTACCGCAAAATCGAATGACACATTTTATAGAGTTTTCATAATATATTCATCGCAATTCATATTATAAAAAATAGCAAAAAAAGCAAACATGGTCAATACAATTCCCTGGAGCAAGCAGGGCAATCGCATATTTTCTGCGGAACAAAATATGCTGACAGGACTGGAATATGACCGTCCGCAGCATCAATATGCAATTTATATCCAATCCAGGTTTTCTTGTAGCCCTTGCTGTTTTGTAGTGGTCATGTTGTAAACAGCTTTTGCTACAAATGATCTCGCTATATTAATTCCAGAGTCGCCACCAGTTGTCTTAACTTTTCAGTAAGAGGCTCCTCAATTTCCTTCTCCATAAAAGGGAAAAGAAATCCTTGAATATTAAACCAAATCTGTGATACTTTTCTCATAAAGCTGCCTCTTTGTTTCAACTAATTATTCAACCAGATCAATTAGTTGTAATATATCATAGAGGCAGCTTCTTTACCATAATTATTCCTCTGCTGATCAAAATAATTCAAAAGTTTTTTTGTTTCTGCAAGAGGCTCAGGTGAAACAATTAAGGAGGAAATAGTGTCATGATTGAATCCTATTCATTTGGTTCCATTGTAGTTGATGGTAGAAAATTTATATCTGATTTAATCATTTACCCTGATGGCCGCATTGAGGCTTCCTGGTGGAGAAAGAGCTTGAAAAATTACTTCAGCAAAAAGGTATTCAGTTAATTTCAGCGTCCAGTAAAAAAGCAGTAAAAATTTATAATGACCTGTCATCAAAAAAAATGTTGGAGCATGTTTTCATTTAACGTGCTGACTGGTATGGGGGGTATAATTTCAAATAGAAAATGGATGGCAAGAATATGAGGCCAATATGGCTGGATAAGGATACGGGAATTGTTAAGGTAATTGATCAGCGTCTTCTTCCCCATGAATTTGTAATTTTCGATTTAAGAAGCGTTGATAATGTTATAAATGCCATAAAAGAAATGTTTGTCAGGGGTGCACCTCTTATAGGTGTTGCCGGAGCTTATGGCGTTTACCTTGCGGTTATTAATTTTGATGAAAAAGCAGGTTTTGATGATTTCCTTATTAATGAATGCAACAGACTAAAAGCTGCAAGACCAACAGCAGTTAACCTTTCCTGGGGTGTGGACAGGGTTATGCATGAATTGTTAAAAATGACAAGTCAACCGGAAAGGATAGACAGGGCAAGGGATGAAGCTGCAAATATCGCTGATGAGGAGGCAGAAAACTGCAGAAGGATTGGTGAAAACGGTTTGCCGCTGATTGACGAGATTTGGATGAAAAAAGGAGGCGAAACAGTTAACATTCTTACCCATTGCAATGCAGGGTGGCTTGCCTGCGTAGAATATGGAACAGCCACTGCCCCGATATATGCTGCCTATGAAAATGATATAGATATACATGTCTGGGTAGACGAAACAAGGCCGCTCAACCAGGGTGCCAGGCTAACCGCATGGGAGTTGGGTAAACATGGTGTCAAGCACACTGTCATAACTGATAATGCCGGAGGTCACCTCATGCAGCATGGAATGGTGGATATGGTTATTGTTGGTACAGACAGAACCACCTGTACAGGCGATGTCGCTAACAAGATAGGGACTTATCTTAAAGCGCTTGCGGCAAGAGATAACAACATACCCTTTTATGTCGCTCTTCCATCCAGTACTTTTGACTGGGAACTTGATGATGGTGTAAAGGGAATACCCATTGAAGAAAGAGATCCCGATGAAGTCAGATATGTGCAAGGTTTAAATCATGGCTCAATAAAGAGTGTTTTGGTTCCTCCGGCAAGCAGCTCTGCAGCTAACTTTGCATTTGACGTAACCCCTGCAAGGCTCGTTTCCGGTTTTATAACTGAAAGAGGTGTTTGCAGGGCAACAAAACAGGATATAAAGAAATTGTTCCCTGAAAAAATGATACAATAAATAAGGCTGTTTCAAAACGTCCCCTTTTATCCTAAAAAGCCTTGATTTTTTTTATATAATTTCTTATATTGCTTTATGCTTACTGAACTTGAAAAAAAGATAATTTCATTAATACAGGGAGATATTGCCATTACGCAGCGACCATATCTTGAAATTGCAGAGAAGCTGGGGATTCCCGAAGAAGCCCTTCTTGATACTTTAAAAGATCTTTGCAAAAGAGGCGTAATAAGACGTTTTGGCGCAACAATCCGGCACCAGAAGTCAGGCTTTAAAGCTAACGCAATGACTGCGTGGAAGGTTGACGAAGAACGCATTGATGAGGTGGGTAAAAAGATGGCTTCTTTTAAAGAAGTCTCACATTGTTACAGACGCAATCCTTCTGATGAATGGCCTTATAATTTATATACCATGATTCATGCCGGGGATAAAGAATCATGTCGTGAAACAGCCCGCAAAATGTCTGAAGCAGCTTCAGTAGATACATACAAGCTTCTTTTCAGCCGCAGGGAATTAAAAAAAACATCAATGAAATACTTCCCAACATCCTGAGGATTAATTTTTCACCTAAGTGAAATACGATACTCCAAATATTCTTTTGGTAAATCCCTGGATTCATGATTTTGCGGCATACGATTTCTGGGCTAAACCTCTTGGGCTTCTCAGCCTTGCATCAATACTC
>JAJSZP010000173.1 GCA_030262775.1 Deltaproteobacteria bacterium
CATCGTATCTTGATCTTGCAATGAAAAAAGGTATTCCGATTGCTACATTGGATAAGCGTTTGCTAACAGCAGCAAAGCGAAGCAATGTTTCTGTTATGACTATCTGATTTTCAAGGAGTTGCTATTGAGGTCAGATAATTCAATCATTTGGGGAGAATATGAACAATTCCTTTGAATAAGGCAAAGAAAACCCGATAAAAAATCTGATTAACGTATGGGCATCCGAAATGACGGACGAAGACCTCAGAAAAGAAGGGAATGCAATTGTTTTTGGAATATAGGGAACGTCCATCCTAAAACTATAGACTTTCAGATAATTAATTTCACAAGGATAGAAGGAGGAAGGCGTATTAGTTATACGTCGACGACTGATAACACAGTGAAATTATTTATCTGAAAGTCTGTACCCAATTGGAGGTAATAAAGTGGATACTTCTTTAGAACTGAAATTTGCAGAAAGATCAGAGGCAATAGTTGCTCAGTTTGGTTTTAAGAACTTGAAATCCTTTGTGAAAAATCAGATTTTGCTTATGCTTATGGCCAGAATTGAAAAATATGAGGCAGAGAATAAGCGTTTTGTGGCCAAATATCATATGTCCTTTAAGACGTTTCAGGAAAAAGTTGAAGGATTGCAAAATGAGGAGGTCTTTACGGAAGAAGACGATTATTTAGACTGGCGCTTTGCAAAAGAGGCGATTGATAGACTTAAGAAACAAAAACAGGAATTGGAATATGCTTGATCTAATCGCCAGGCACGAACGTTTTATTAAATCTTTTCATGTTTCCCTGTATGAGCAAGAAGGAGAGATGCTTCGGTTTAAGGCGCAATTAACGTTCACAAACAAATCGAAGCTTTTCATAAAAGAATATGTTTTTGAAAACAAAGAGAGAAAGTATGCTTATCATTGGACAGATTCTTCTGGAAATATGAAGGCTCCGGAATGGTGTGCAGCAGTGCAACCGTTAGATGAGCCCTTTTCTGTAATATCCCCTGAAAATAGATCATTTTGGGAGGATGAAAAAGGAAATCCAATTTTTGCAAAACGAAATATATTTGCACCAGAACAGTTCATGTTTTTTTTATGAATGATATTATATTTGTCGACATAGAAGCCAGTGGCCTACACTTTGATTCATATCCGATTGAAATAGCACTACGAATTAATCATAAAACGCACAGTTGGCTAATAAAACCCGAACACAATTGGCACTACTGGAGTTCAGAAGCAGAAGCGTTGCATCGTATTTCGTTACGCTATTTGGTGGAGAATGGGCTTTCGGCACTGCGAGTGGCGACAGAAATCAATTTTCTTCTTAATGAAACCACAGAAATAATATATAGTGATGCTGCGGAATGGGACTGGGACTGGATGAAAGTGTTGTTCGACTCAGTTAAAATATCGCCCTGTTTTATCGTATTGTCTGTCCAAGATTTGATGGATGAGATGCAGCAAGAGGCTTTCACAAAGTCTTTTAAAGAACTCGCAAATTCGGGTGATTTCAAAGTACATAGGGCTGGTGATGATGTGAAAATGATAGAGAAAGCATACCAGTTTGCATGCAATAAATCCCAAAAAACTTGAATTTTTCTTCACTTGATTATTAATGCAGTTGTTTTTGGAATATAGGATTTATAATGTCCGATCCTGATAATATACGAAATGGATTTAAAAACAGGCAATGGAACTATTCCTACAAAACATCCTCTGTAGGCAGCACAAGACGTTCTGTAAATATTCTGCATGATTTTTATATTCCCGCTTTAACTCTCAGTGTACAATATGCTCGTGTGGCTGGATATTGACCCGCACTGTTTTGTAGGGACTACCTGCATTTTTTGTCCAAGAGGCTTTTTATGAAGTGTAGATCGTTGATGATTCAGGGAACAGCATCACATGTAGGAAAGAGTATTCTGGTTGCTGCATTCTGCCGGATACTCAGGCAGGACGGATATAATGTAGCGCCCTTTAAGGCACAAAACATGGCTCTCAACTCTTTCATCACTAAAGATGGCGGAGAGATGGGGAGGGCTCAGGTCGTGCAGGCGGAAGCGGCTGGCGTGGAACCGGATGTAGATATGAATCCTGTATTGATAAAGCCGAATACGGATGTGGGGGCGCAGGTTATAATTCATGGCAGGGTTTATGAAAACATGCCTGCAAGTCTTTATCATAAGTTCAAAAAACATGCCCGTGAGTTTGTCAGAGAGAGTTTTCAAAGATTGAGCGAAAAATATGATTTCATAATAATAGAGGGAGCAGGATCCCCTGCGGAGATAAATCTGCGAGAAAATGATATCGCCAACATGGGAATGGCTGAAATTGCGGATTGTCCGGTTGTACTGGCAGGAGACATAGACAGGGGCGGGGTGTTTGCCTCACTCGTTGGCACCATAGAACTGCTTTCGGAAGATGAAAGGCAGCGCATTAAGGGCTTTATCATTAATAAGTTCCGCGGTGATATCTCACTATTAAAGCCGGGACTTGATTTTTTGGAAGAAAAAACCGGAATTCCCGTACTGGGAACCCTACCCTATTTTAAAGATATTTATATACAGGAAGAAGATGGCGTGTCGCTGGATAGCTCATTAATCCCTTCAGGGGGAAATGGGAAAATTGATGTTGCTGTTGTTCGTCTTCCGCACATCTCCAATTTTACAGACTTTGATCCTTTTGAAAGAGAGCCGGATGTTAACCTCAGGTATGTGAATCATGGTGAAAAAATAGGCAATGCCGATGTCGTTATCATCCCGGGCAGTAAAAACACCATTGATGACCTGAATTATTTGCATAATAGTGGCTATGTCCAGGAGATCTTAAGACATTACAAAAACGGCGGATCCGTCGTGGGAATCTGTGGAGGCTATCAGATGCTTGGTGAATATATTGAAGATCCTTTTCACATTGAAACCTCTCTCGAAAGTATAAACGGCATTGGCCTTTTGCCCGTAAGAACACTTATAGAAAAGAAAAAAGTAACAACACAGGTCACCGCAAAAATCCACCAATTGAACCGGTTTTTCAAAAATGCAGAAGAACTGACGGGTTATGAAATACACATGGGAAAAACGGAATTGCTGAGCAAACAGTATATGTTTGAAATTATTCAAAGGGGAGAAAAACAAACTTCTGCTCCCGAGGGATTCATATCCGAAGATGGCAGAGTCTGGGGAACATACATCCATGGCATTTTCGACAATGACGGTTTTCGTCAGGATTTCATCAAGCTGGCAAAACTGACAAATGGCATATCTGTGCCTTTGGAAAAATATGATTCTTTCAGCTTTCAGGAGTTTAAAGACACACAATATGACAGACTGGCTGAGCTTGTCAGAAAGAGTATCAATATGGAAGCTTTCTACAGGATTGCGGGGTTAAGATGAAAGGATTGGTCGTGGCAGGCACACGCAGTGGCTGTGGTAAAACCACAATAGCCATGGGGCTTATGGCGGCTTTCAAGAAACGAGGAATGAAGGTCGCGCCCTTTAAAGTAGGGCCGGACTTCATTGATCCCGGTTTCCATAAGAAGATCTGTGATCATTCCTCCCGAAATCTTGATGGCTGGATGCTCTCAAAAAAATATAATAAGGAAGTGTTTTACAAAAACAGTTATTCCTGTGATGTAGCTATTGTTGAAGGTGTGATGGGTCTTTTTGATGGCTATAACGGAAGATCGGAAGCCGGTTCCACGGCTGAGATGGCTAAGTGGCTATCGCTTCCGGTCCTTCTAATTGTGGACGCCAGAAGTATGTCCCGAAGTGCGGCAGCTATGGTATATGGATTCGAAAACTTTGACAGGGAATTGAAATGGGCAGGAGTTGTTTTGAATCGACTTGGAAGTAACAGACATCTTCAATTTATTCGTGAAGCTTTTGAAGACCATGTTGACATCCCCTTGCTTGGTGGTCTCACAAGGGACAGTTGGTTGAATTTACCGGAAAGACACCTCGGCCTCGTCACACAGGATGAAAATCCCCTGCAACCCGAATATATTGATCAACTGGCCGACTTGATCGAAAATTCGCTGAATCTAAACATGCTGCTGGACAACCTGCCTGAACTGGATGTCCTAAAAGTTTCCAGGAAACCGGAATTACACAACAGGTATCCTGTTAAAATCGGGGTTGCAAGGGACGAAGCATTTTGCTTCTATTATCAGGATAATTTTGATCTTCTTAAGCAATACGGCGCTGAATTAGTCTTTTTTTCTCCGCTGCATGATCGTTCTCTGCCGCAGAACATTGACGGGCTCTATCTTGGAGGTGGGTATCCGGAGCTCTTCCTGGAAACGCTATCAGAAAACAGAGAACTTATTGAGGAAATCAAAAAATTCGGTAACAGCGGTTTCCCCATCTATGCCGAATGTGGAGGTTTTATGTATTTAACCGAGGGTATCGAGGATAAATCATGCTGCTTCTATCCAATGGCGGGAATATTCCCTGTAAAAATCAAGATGCTTGATCGATTGAAAGCGCTCGGCTATAGAGAGGTTACCCTGAAGGCATTCAATCTCCTCGGAAAATCTGGAGAGAAAATAAGAGGACATGAATTCCACTATTCAGAGATTAAGGAAATCACCGAAAAAATTGATCCTGTCGTAGATCATAACAGGGTAACTCTTGTTTATCAGCTTAGTAACAGACCGGGACTGAAAATCCGTGAAGAAGGATACATGAAGAAAAATGTTCTGGGAAGTTATGTTCATCTTCATTTCGGAAGCAATCCACAGATTGCCGGAAATTTTGTTAAATTTTTTACCAAAAGCCTCCTTATGTAACGAATATCGGTCGTAAAGGGGGATCTGCGGTTGCCGTCAGCGCGGGAAACGCCTTAATAAGGAACGTGGACGAAATAACTTCCACAAGTAGGCGCACAGATTTGGGTCGAATTTGTTTGATCTCAGATCACAAAAGTTGAAGGAATAGCGAGCTATTTCAATATTT
>JAJSZP010000174.1:0-222 GCA_030262775.1 Deltaproteobacteria bacterium
CCTTAACACCGTCTAATCTGCTCAGATCAAAGTCTTTTTCCTTTATAAGTTTTATTAAAAAACTCGGTGTTGCGCTCTCAAACCAGTAATTGCTGAATTCTGCGTTGTCGAGCAAAAGAAGTATTGAAAACGGATTAAAGACCTTTTCGCAACTTCTGCTAAAACAAAAACCATCGTACCAGTATGTTATCTTCTTAATTAATTCAGATTTATTAATACCTT
>JAJSZP010000174.1:232-4846 GCA_030262775.1 Deltaproteobacteria bacterium
GCTCTTTAAAACAGCTCTCCATTTCTTGCCGGGTTATTCCGAGAAGCGATGAATATCCGGCATTCATAGAAATATCTTTTAGATTGTTCAACCCGCTGAAAACACCTGCCCTGGAAAACTTGCTCACACCAGTAAGAAAAACAAACCTGATATATTCATCGCATGCCTTGATAATGGTATAAAATCCCTTTAATATTTCCCGAAACTCAACTGCCAGTTCCTTATTCTCAATATTATCAATTATCGGCTTGTCATATTCGTCAATAAGGACAACAACTTTATTAATTTCGCTCAGTTTGGTCAAAAGCTCATCAAACTTAATATCATACTGTGTCTGTTCAAGCTGGATCCCATATAGTAAAGCTGTTTTTTCAAGCTGATATACAATATAGTTTATTAGTTCATTGGCGCTTCCTGCTTTTGATTTACTGAAATCAATCCTTACAACAGGGTACTTTTCCCACGCATAATCTGTCTTGTATATCCACAGATCCTTAAACAGCTCCTTCTCACCTTCAAATATCTCGTTCAACGTGGAAATCAAAAGACTCTTCCCGAACCTTCTCGGCCTGGAAAAAAAATATACGCCTTTCGGATTATTCACTAAATCAAATATCTTCTCTGTCTTGTCCACATATAGATAATCGTTTTGAACAATATCACGAAATGTTTGTATCCCTACAGGAAGTCTCTTCATAAGTTCATTGCCTTTCTCTCGCCTGCCGTTGGCGGACAGGGCCCTCTAAAGAAGTATTTTAAGGAATATAAAAAGGTTATTAGAGATTTTATCATTTATTACATTAAAAATCATTTTAATAATTTCCTGGTATATTTAGAAATCAATCTAAATGGCGCTGTAAGCTTCCATGAGCTTGAATTAATAAGATTCTGATAGGAAAGTCTTACATGCTCCATCTCTTTTATCTTCTTATCTTTATATTTCAAAATATAATGAAATGAATCTTTACCTATAGCAACAAATTCCAGGTTTATTATAAGCTTATGTATTTTATTTTGCGGCAAATTGAATAAAAATATTTGAGGATCATTTGTTGCAAATATTAAATTATTTGTATCCAGCTTTAAAGCATTGCTGTCATAGTTATCTATGTTATAATAAGCATTATTTTCATCAATAATAACAATGGAATTAATATGGATTACAGCATAATCATTTACAGGATCAAATCGAAGAGACTTAATGCCGACATAATCACTTAAATCAAATGCAATGCTTCTTTCATGACTAATTATTGTTTGTGTTAAAAGTTGTTTTTCATTAAATTCAAAACCTGTATCTATATAAAGCTGAGCTACATATTCCTGATCAATTAATATCTTGTCAATCCATACTGTTATATTTTTTTCAAATAATTCTTGATGGTTTTGAAAAATTTTGACAAACATTTCTATTTTTTGATCTTTTGTCTTTGATCTAACCATAGAATCTTCAAATGTCCTGTAATAAAATGAGACTTTGGGAATCTTATAAACCAGCCCCCCCTTTTCTATTAATGAAAGCCAAAAATCATAGTCTTCCCATCCATAAATCATTTCAGGATCATAACCGCCAACTTTTTTCCAATCTTTTTTTCTAAAAAAAGCTGAACAAAATATAATATTATCAAGCAACATTTTTTCAAGAGAATATTCAGGCAATTCCCATTCTTTTTCGACTGCCCCAAATGTCTTTGCTTTACTGTAAACTATACCTATCCCAGGATTAATATCTAAAATCTTAACAGCTTCTTCTAAATATTCATTCCCTATTTTATCATCTGCATCAAGGGGTAGAATATATTCACCTTTTGCCTCTCTAATACCGTTATTTCTTGCCGATGCTAACCCTTGATTATCTGTATGAATAATTCTTGTTTTTGGCATCTCATAATTTTTTAATAAATTATTTGTATACTCTTCCGTAGATCCATCATTTACTATGATAATCTCAAAGTCCCGGTATGTTTGATTCAGTACCGATTCTACTGCTTCACGAACATATTTTCCATGATTATAACAAGGTATAACAACACTTACTTTTGGCATTTTTTATAATATCTCTAAGAGGTTTCGAAAAAAAAATCGCTTAATTTAGGTGTTAATATATCCTGGAAAATTATTCAAATTCTCCAAAAAACATTCCCATGAATGCCTTTTGCTTATTAATTCATAAGCATTATTTACAATATTTGTAAGCAATGCCCTATTATTATAGATTTTTTTCAGGCAATTTACGTAGCAATCTATATCATCATAAGGATTTATTAAAAAACCTGTTTTATCATGAATAATTAATTCACTTATACCACCCACATCAGATGCAATAATTGGCAATCCCAAAGATATAGCATCTAATAATATTGTAGGCATACCATCCCATTGTGAAGTGTATAGAAAAAGGTCAAACTGCTCAATTGGCAATGAATCTAATTTATTGAAAACCCCATAACATGTAATATTTTTTTGTTTCGTTAATTCATCAGTAAATATATCATCATCAAGAACTGATATACCATATACATGGAACCTAAATGGCAAATCCTGAGATGCTTGGGCAATCTTCATCAAAATATCAGGCCTTTTCTGCCTGTCCATTCTGCCTGCCCAAATAATATCCATTTGTTTTTTTTCAACTATGTTATCAGAGCATTTTCGTTTATTAGTAATTTGAATCGGTTGATAGTGCACATACATTTTTTCCTTATCAAAAGCATAAGTTTCAATTAATCTATTCAAAAAGGATTGATTATCAATAGCCACAGCTTTCAAACAATCAAAACATTTCGGTAAATAACAATAAGCATATCCTACATGTTCACCCTTTTGTGTTATATCTGTGCAAAAAAAAGAAGCATACAGATTAGAGACGCTATTTAGTGCGTTGCCATATTTTACAAATATCTTATAGCCCAGATCTGAATTAATATTATGAATTACTTTAGGAGCCATTTGAATTAATAGTCTGGTCAACAATTTCTCTTGCTCATCTTCAGAGAGGTGAGAATATTTTTTCCCAAATTCAATAAATCTTACTTTATCGGGCAATTTATAAGCCCAGGGAGAATCGGTATTAAAGGTAGATATCACTGTTATATAATTTGAGAGATTATGATTGATTAGTGCTCGAATATGGTTAAGAGTTACAATGTCAGCACCGCCTCTATCAATCCAGGGAACCAAAAATACATGACTAACATTATTGCCATACAATCTGCAAAGTTCTAAATAATGATCACCAATACGTGAATTAGGGATGCTATAAAACGGAATGTTGTCAACAAGCCATTTTCCAGGGAAAAGTTGGGGTTCAATTTCATGAATTGCTTTCCATTCATCAATTAACCATCCAGGTATTTTGTTGTTGGTATCAATTTCCGAAGTTATTTCAGAGCTGGTATTAAGAGTAAGTTCTGGTACTCTGATTAATTCATTTAATCCCTCTCTTAGAGTTGCCGCAAAATTATACAATCTGGGGTGCAAACGTATTATAGGTCTTAAAAGAAACTTTAATGGTTTATATAAACATAGAATAAAAAAATAAAATACTCTAAACAGATAATGCAAAATAGTTCTCATTATATAATTTTTAATCATTAATTATTTTCCAGGAAGGACTTAAATATGGCGGGTTCAAAAAGTTTAGTAGGTCTAATGATTCTATTGTCCTGAAGGGTAAATGTTGCTAGTGAGCCAGTTCTTTTTTTTCGCATAAAATGGACTGTTCCGGGTACGATGTGGTGTTCGATACCAGCAGCCAAAGTTTCACAATTAAAATGCCAGTCTTCAAATCCAAATCCTTTACTTCCAGTTGTAGATTGATAAGGATATTTTAATAATATTTGCTTTTTTGTTGCACAAACTGAATCCCAATAATTATATTCAATAAGATTAGCTGCGTTAAATCTATCATTATCATTAGAAGATATTTGATGCCAAATTAAATTTTCAGCTTCAAAAGTAATATGATATTCCGGATGCACAATAATATCAACATCATTGTTTTCTTCAAGATATCTGACCGATTCATATATCCAATTCTTACCATACAGGTTATCATCATCCAAAAAAGTAATATAATTACCTGATGATAAATTTACCCCAAAATTACGGGTAAGTCCCAAGTCACCAAAATTCACTGTTTTAATAAGCAATTCTGAATTTTCATATCTGGAAAAATATTCTTTTGTTTCCTCATCAGGTTTATCCATGACAATAACGATTTCAGTTGTAATAGCTTTTAAGTCTGCATATTCCACAGCTCTAAATAAACTCCGCATGGTAGTATGAGCTATGCGACCTATGCGATGAGGTGGAATAATTACAGAAATATCACAACTCATTGTCTATTTTCCTCTCCATAAGCATGTTCAGTACTCAAGCCTCTGCCACATTAATTGGGTATCATTCTGCCGACTAATTTTTTCTAAGCAAGATTACGTCTTGATAAAAATGACCAGCACGTAATTATTCTATAATTTCAAAATATTTTCCCCAGGTATCTTTTATATACTGAAGTTTCACCGAAATTAAAGCATAATTATCATGCAACCATGCGTAGCAGCATGTTAATGAAATATTTTTTCAAGGATTTGGTGTGACTGTGGCAAACAGCAT
>JAJSZP010000175.1 GCA_030262775.1 Deltaproteobacteria bacterium
GCCGGAGAAAAAACAGGGAGCAATACTGGAAATCTTATTGCCAGATTCAAGGGAAATACCAAATGCCCCCCGCTGCTTCTTAATGCTCACATGGACACCGTCAATCCCGGCAAAGGTATATCTGTTTTATTCAAAGACGGAATTATTACAAGCGATGGAACAACAATTCTCGGAGCAGATGATAAAAGCGCTATCGCCATCATCATAGAAACCATAAGGATTCTCCAGGAAAATAATCTTGAATATGGCCGCTTAGAGCTTGTATTCACGATTTGCGAAGAAATAGGTCTTTTAGGCGCTAAATATCTTGATTACAGTCTGATTTCAGCAAGTTACGGTTATACTCTTGATGCCGCTGATACAGAAGGTATAGTCACACGGACACCTGCTGCAAACCGTATTGAAGTTAAAATACACGGCAAAGATGCCCATGCAGGGGTTGCACCTGAAAAAGGGATAAATGCCATCTGTCTTGCAAGCAAAGCTATAGCAGCCCTTGATATCGGCAGAATCGACCATGAAACAACATGCAACATCGGCATAATCAAAGGCGGAATAGCTACAAATATAGTTCCAGGCATGGTTACGGTTAAAGGTGAAGCCAGAAGCCATGATAGAGAAAAGCTAAAAAAAATTACGGCTGAAATAGTATCATCTTTCAAAAAAGCTGTTGACAATTATAAAAGATCTGTTTCAGATGATGATTTTCCTTGTCTTGAAATTTCTATTGAAAATGACTTCCCGTTAACTAACATTCCTGACGATACCGCTGTTGTAGCTCTTGCGCGTAAAGCCGCTGAAAATCTCGGAAGAAACATGGCTTCCAAAATAAGCGGCGGAGGCGCGGACGCAAATATTTTCTTTGAAAAAGGGATTACTGTCGGTGTTCTCGGAACCGGGATGCGGGATATGCATACAGTGCGGGAGTCTGTAAAACTTGATGATATGGTTCGTACAGTTGAACTTTTACTTGAGATAATCAGGATTCATTCCAAGGAATTATAATATGTTAGCCTATTTTGATTGTTTTTGTGGCATAAGCGGTGATATGATGTTGGGAGCCTTTATTGACCTTGGAGTTCCTTTAAGCTGGTTGAAGGTTTCCCTTGAACAACTCCCATTAAAAGATTTTGATATATCTGTTGAATCAATTTTCCGCAACGGTATTAAAGCCCAAAGTGTTAATGTCCTTACAAAAGATAGTTCAACATCCAGGCATTATTCTGAAATTAAAAATCTTATCAAAAACAGCCCTCTATCTCAAAACGTAAACGAAAAGAGCCTTGAAATTTTTGAAAGGCTTGCAATTGCTGAAGCGGAAATACACGGACAGCCCAAGGAAAAAGTTCATTTTCATGAAATAGGTGGTATTGATGCTATCGTAGATATTGTCGGCTCGGCTCTTTGTCTGGAATATCTGGGCATTAAAAAGGTTGTTGCCTCGAAGATACCGTTAGGAAATGGTTTTGTTTCCTGCCAGCATGGCACGCTGCCCGTTCCTGCTCCTGCAACTCTTTCAATCCTGAAGGGAATTCCTGTTTATGGGACAGAAATTTCGCATGAGCTGGTTACGCCAACCGGCGCTGCAATTATTGCCTCTATTGCTGATTCCTTTGAAAAAATTCCAGACATTATAGCTGAAAAAACAGGATATGGTGCAGGAAAGAGCGACCTTAAAACAATACCGAATCTTTTGCGGATTATTATTGGGGCTCAGGCAAATCATACATTAGATTGTCAAAAAGACAGGATTTCAGTAGTTGAAACGTGTATTGATGATATGAATCCGGAATTTTTTGGTTTCCTGATGGATCGCCTGTTTGAAGAAAAAGCTCTGGATGTTTTCTTGATTCCCGTGTTTATGAAAAAAAACAGACCTGGCACAATGATTCAGGTTCTGTGTATGGAAGACAGAAAAAAAAGTATAATAAATCGTATTTTATCTGAAACCACATCATTAGGTATAAGATATTATGATGTCCAAAGATTTAAACTTGTTCGGGAGAATATAACTATAAAAACGACTTATGGTGATGTCCAAATAAAACGCATAAAAAATCCAAACGGATGTGTCCAGCTTGTGCCTGAATACGAAGTTTGTAAAAAAATTGCCATAGAAAAGGGTATCCCGTTAAAAACCGTATATGACACTATATCGAAAGAAGCTGTTGAGACAGTGAACTTACCAGCTAACAATACCTTGACAAAACCCATACCTGCTTATAGAAACGGTGCATGAATTTTAGAAACAAATCGGTCATGATGCTTGCAACCGGCTGTTTTACCGGTTACATTCCTTTTGCACCTGGCACTTTTGGTTCCCTCGTTGGACTTCCTTTTTGTTTTCTTCTATCTAAAACCAAATTGTCGGTTGCTGTTTTGTTTATTTTAATATTTATTTTTTTTGCTATATGGATTTCGAGCAAGGCTGAAAAAATATTAAAACAAAACGATCCCGGATGTATCGTAATTGATGAAATAGCAGGCATTATGGTGGCATTGCTTGGCCTGCCTTTTAATATAACTTCTGCGGTTGCCGGCTTTGCAGCATTCAGATTTTTTGATATTTTGAAACCTTTTCCTATTCGATTTGTGGAAAAAAAGATTGCCGGAGGTACCGGCATTGTTCTGGATGATCTGATAGCAGGTGTTTACAGTAATATTATCCTGAGATTATTATTGCAGACCGATACTCTCTAGCCTGTTAATAAAATTGACCCAAAAATAGTTACGAAAGGTTTAATATAAACTTGAAACAGAAAAATTCATCAAAAAAAGAAAGCTCTCCCCCCAAAAGCCGTCTCAGGGAAAATACAGAAGCATTAGTTATAGCAATTCTACTCGCCTTATTCATAAGGGCTTTTATAGTTCAGGCTTTTAAAATTCCTTCTGGTTCAATGAAACAGACTCTTCAGATTGGAGATCATATTCTGGCAAACAAATTTATTTACGGAGTCAAACTTCCGTATTTCGGCACAACAATTATTCCATATAAAAAACCACAAAGAGGAGACATTGTTATTTTTAAATTCCCGCAGGATCCTAAAAAAGATTTTATAAAGAGAACGATCGGTATCCCGGGAGATGTTATTGAAATCCGAAACAAGGAAGTCTATGTAAATAAAAAGCGTCAGGAACAACACTATGCTGTTTATACCGATCTTCATATAATTCCAAAAAGTATGCAGCCAAGAGATAATTTCGGGCCAATCACAGTACCTGAAAATTCGCTTTTTGTAATGGGAGATAACCGTGATCACAGCTATGACAGCAGATTCTGGGGTTTTGTGGATCTGAAAGATGTTAAGGGAAAGGCTTTTATAATATATTGGTCATGGGATAAGGAAAATTTCACGGGAGGACGGGATTGGTTGGCCTGGTGGAACTGGGTCAGTTGGAATAGAATTGGAAAAATTTTAAAATAAAACAGGCGAACCATGCGGTTTATAAAAAAAGATATTCTGGACATGGAGTCCCTTTCTGTTGATGAAATCAACTTGATTCTGGATACAGCCGACAAAATGAAAGAAATTTCGATAAGGCCGATTAAAAAAGTTCCGACCTTAAGGGGTAAAACAGTAGTTTTATTTTTTTATGAGCCCAGTACACGGACACGTATATCTTTTGATATTGCCGCGAAGAGGTTAAGCGCTGACAGCCTGTCAATAGCTACTGCCTCAAGCAGCATTGTAAAGGGAGAAACCCTTGCAGATACTGCAAGGAATCTTGAGGCCATGAATCCTGATGTTATCGTTTTGCGGCATTCATCAGCAGGCACTCCCCATCTGCTTGCACGTCTGGTTAAATCCTCTGTTATCAATGCAGGGGATGGCATGCATGCACATCCAACCCAGGCTCTTCTTGACCTGATGACGGTCAGGGAAAAAAGGGGAAGAATCTCCGGACTGCGTATTACAATTATTGGAGATATATCGCACAGCAGAGTAGCAAGATCAAATATTACGGGCTTCACAAAAATGGGTGCCGAGGTTTTAGTTGCAGGTCCGCCGACCATGATTCCAAAAGGCATTGAAACCCTTGGAGCATCAGTTAGTTATAATGTGGATAAGGCTACCTGCGATGCTGATGTTATAATGATGCTAAGGATACAAAAGGAACGACAAAAAAGCTTTTTGTTCCCTACCGAACGTGAATACTCAAAAGTCTATGGACTTACAAAAGAAAGGGTGCAAAACGCACGAAGCAATGTGCTGATAATGCACCCTGGGCCTGTCAACCGGGGAGTTGAAATAGCTTATGAAGTTGTAGATGGTCCGTATTCAATAATTCTTGATCAAGTAACAAATGGCGTTGCCGTCCGCATGGCCCTTTTATATCTGGTTTCAGGAGGTACACGAAATGCCGGTGCTGATTAAAAATGGAAGGGTCATTGATCCAGGAAACATAGACGGAATTATGGATATTCTCATTAAAGATGGAAAAATATCTGAAATAAAAGAGCAGAAACCAGGGGTCAGGGATCAGGGGTCGGAAATCAGAATCATTGATGCTTCCGGAAAAATAGTTACTCCAGGCCTTATTGACATGCATGTTCATCTGCGTGAGCCGGGTCATGAATATAAAGAAACAATAGAATCAGGATGTCTTTCCGCCGCAAATGGCGGTTTTACAGCGATTTGCCCAATGCCGAACACAAACCCTGTTAACGACAACAGACAGGTAACCGAATATATATTAAAAAAAGCAGACACAGTCAGAGTTTATCCGGTTGCTGCAATAAGTAAAGGCTTAAATGGAAAATCTCTGTGCGAATATGGAGAATTAAAGAAAGCGGGGGCAATAGCTCTTTCTGATGATGGCAAT
>JAJSZP010000176.1 GCA_030262775.1 Deltaproteobacteria bacterium
GGAACGAACAAAAGTTATTGAAATGCTCAACGAGGTTATCCATATTTTGAAACAGAAGACAGGAGCGCGTGCAGGTATCCATTGTTGTGGGAACACCGATTGGTCGATGCTGCTCGACACAGAAGCCGATATTGTGAGCCTCGACGCCTATGGGTTCGGAGAGTATTTTGTGCTTTATCCGAATGAAATTACAAAGTTCTTAAATCGCGGAGGAGTGGTGGCATGGGGTCTTGTCCCGACTGCTGAATACCGGGCATCTGTAACTTTAAACGAAATAAGAAAAAAGTTTAGGATGTGTCTTGATAATTTGGCTTCAAAGGGACTCAACACCAATATCCTTCTTCGCCAATCACTGATTACACCTTCCTGCGGTGCTGGTCTGATGCGTGAAGCTGACGCCACCATGGTTCATATTTTGACTTCCGAACTCTCGGCTGATTTCATTTCTGCAGGATCTATCATAGAAGAATGGGCTCAAACCTGATAGGCCATCAAAGTTCGTTTGCTCTTCAGCACGAAGCAGCCTAAAGACTGACCTGTCATGTATCTGCTTCTATGATGAACATTATGAATTTAGTCTCTTCGGGGGTCATTTTAAAGAGGACGCGGGAAGAGCTGGACTGCCTATCCTTTTATCAGAATTAAGAAAGGAGAGAAATATGTGTGGAAACCGATTTTTAAAAATTTTATATTTCAGCGGCATCATCAGTATTATGGTAATTGCTGACGCGTTTGCAGGTGAGCAGGCTTATATCCTGGACGAAATAGTGGTAAGCGCTACCAAAGATGAAAAAAAATTATTTGACCTGGCAGCTCCCATGGAGGTGGTTTCATCAGGGGAAATTGAGAAAAATACCCCGACGAACCCGGCCCAGGTTTTACAAAGGCTGCCCGGTGTTTCCATGTCGACAGCAGGGCTTTGGAATGTGAATCCTACGATCAGGGGATTAACTCAAGGACGGACTCTGGTTTTGATTGACGGCGACAGGGAAAGCAATAATATCTGGAGGCAGTGGGCTCCGATCACACCGATTATCGACATGGGAGAAATTGAAAGAATAGAAGTAATTAAGGGCCCTTCCTCGGTATTATACGGCACCGATGCTTTGGGGGGCGTGATAAATATCGTTACCAAAATGCCCGATTTTGCGCTTAAAGATGAATGGACTTTCAAAAATGTGGCGGAAGGTATCTATTCTTCAGTTGACGAAGGCTGGTACGGTCGGTATCGCTTGAGCGGAGGCGGACACGGATTTGACTTTATGCTGGGCGCTTCAGGCCGGGATAATGATAATTATGAGGATGGTTCTGGAAATGAAGTAAACAATTCACAATTTAAAAACCAGTCTTTTGATTTTAAATCCCATTATTATTTTAATCCGGATCATTTTGTAACCGTGGAGATAAGGGATAATGAGATTGATGATATGGGAGTTACCTTTAAACCGAATTCTCCTTATTTTCATTTTACCGAGTACGATAATCAGACCTATAAATTAGCCTATGATGGAAAAGATATAGGTTTTTTTAATTCTGTCCATTCCAGGGTTTTCCATACAGAGCAGGAAAGAAGTGTTGAGGGAAAGGCCTTTTCAGATGATAAGCCGATGTATTCTTTAAAAACAAGCCATGTTGATACGCAATCAACCGGTGTGAACCTGCATACCTTTATCAATATAAAAGAAAGCCAAAGGCTGCTGACAGGTTTTACTTATTCACATGAAACATCAAGTTCAGATGAAACATTAAAGATGTTTGCGATTGCAACTGACCAGCAAACAAAACAGATAGATTTTGAGCCGGTGCCGGATGCAGAGACTGATTTATATGGTATTTTTGCTCAGGATGAAATTTTTATCGGTGATAAAACCACCATGACCCTTGCGGTCAGATATGATCATATTGAAATGTCCAGCAAGGACTTGCCATTTAAAATGGTAGATTACAAACCAGAAGGGCCGAAGGAAGGATTGGATATTATTGATGTGTCTGATGAAAAGTTCAATGCCTTTACCTATAATCTGGGTTTTCTATATGCATTAACTCCCAATGTTCATCTTACGGCAAATACCAGCTCAGGGTTCAGGGCACCGACAGTTATGGAGCTGTATGCCATCCGCTGGGGGTCAGAGTCAGTTTATTGGGGAAACCCGGATCTTGATCCGGAATATTCATATAATTTTGACCTGGGCGCTAAACTGAACTATCAAAAATTCAGGGGCATGTTTAATATTTATTATAACCAGTTCAAAGACTTTATAGATACAAAACGGTTTTCTGATGAGATCTGGATGGGCAAGCCCAAGGATAAGTATATCAATATCAGCGACGCTGAACTCTATGGTTTTGAAGTTTCTGCCGAACATGATTTTCTCACATGGCTGACGCTTTTTGGTAACCTGGCATACGTTACAGGTAAAGATACTGACTCCGATGATTATTTAAGCAGCATTCCGCCTTTAAATGGTTTGGCAGGTGTAAGGTTTCATCTGGCCAACGGCAAGAAAAAGTACTGGCTGGAACTGGAAGGTCGATTCTTTGACAAGCAGGATCGCACGGCTCCTGATGAAGAAGATACAGCGGGCTATTCCATTTTCAACATCAGAAGCGGAATGAAATTGCCGGCCGGTTATTTTGAAAGTATTACTCTTACTTTAAATGTTGAAAATCTTTTTGATAAAAAATACCATGATCATCTGAGATTGCACGAACACTACCTTTATGAGCCTGGTCTGAATATCCTGGTTGGCCTCAAGATTGAATTTTAGAAGAATTTAATAGAAAAAGAAACCGCCGCAAATTTGCATTGACATTGATGCAGCTTTTTACATATTGTAATGAAAAGTTACACGATGCCCCAAGGGGCTTAAAAGGGAATCCCGTGCAAAGCGGGAGCGGTCCCGTCGCTGTAATCGGGAACGAACGCCGCAATTGATGCCACTGCTCGGCAAGAGTCGGGAGGGAAGGCGCGGCAAGTAGGATGATCCGAGAGCCAGAAGACCTGTCTGTAACATATATATAGCTATATACAGCATTTTCGTGGACAGGGGTGTTGATTGAAAATTTTGCGGATAAAAAAGGGATATCCCCAAACTCATGATTTGAGTTTGGGGATTTTTTTTGGCTGCACGGGGGCACAGGAAATACTTAGAATATGATAGGCCGTTTTTCAAATCTTGGATCTTATGATGAACTTTTGAACAGCAGAGATTTTTTCAAAGTCGGATTTGCCGGACTTCTTGCTTTCGCCGGGTTCTTGCTGGAAAAAATCAGCACGGAATATACAGCAGTCAGCCTGGCATTAATCCTGGCATCTGTTGCCATCAATGGAATCCCTATCATTATAGATGCAATAAAAGGTCTTGTTGAAAAACGGATCAACGTTGATGAGCTGCTTAGTATTGCCATTATTGCCTGCCTTGCGACAGGTGAGTTTCTGACTGCTGCTGTTGTCAGCTTTGTGATGGTGTTTGGAGGGTTAATTGAGGAGGCTGCATCTGAGTCAGCACGCAACTCCATCCGGACGCTGGTCAAAATATCACCAAAACAGGCAACGCTTATTGTGGATAGCAGAGAAAAAGTTAAAGCCATAGAGGAAGTTCGTGTTGGCGATATTCTCCTTGTTAAACCAGGCGAACAGATACCGGTTGATGCCGTTGTAACCCGGGGAATTGTATCTTTGGATGAATCTACCATTACCGGCGAACCTGTTCCCGTGGAAAAAACCATCGGTGATACCGTTTATGCCGGGACATTTAACCAGAATGGGGTAATACAGGCCAAGGCTGTAAAAATAGGCAAAGATACAACACTTGGCAAGGTTATCAGGCTTGTTTCAGAGGCAGAAGCTCATAAACCTGAATCCATAGCATTTGTTGACAGGTTTGCAACATGGTTTACGCCTTTAATCCTTTTCAGTGCGGCAATCACATGGGGCATGACCCATGAGCTGAGCAGGGCAATTACAGTGCTGATTGTGGGGTGCCCATGCGCTCTTATTCTTGCCGTACCCACAGCAACTGTTGCAACCATAGGAAGGGCGGCTAAAGCAGGGATACTTATCAAAGGAGGTCAGCACATTGAAAGAGCAGCCTTTGCCGACACGATTCTGTTTGATAAAACAGGCACATTGACTGAAGGCAATCCAAAAGTAGACAGGATCGTTCCTGTAAAGGGAATAGAAGAAAAATATCTTTTACGGCACGCAGCCTGCGTCGAAAAAAACTCCACCCACCCACTGGCCAGGGCGGTCATCAGTGCTGCCGGCGCTGCCGGGATTACCATTAATGCTGCTCAAAATCTTTTAACAGAAATCGGTTTGGGCGTGCAGGGAACTGTTGACGGCAGCGTGTTTGAGGTGGGCAGTGTTTACCTCTATGGCGGGATAACAAATGTCCCTCAGCCATTACAACAGCCGCTTAATACAATAAAAGATCAGGGCGCTACTCCTCTTATGGTGTATCAAGACAAACAACCCCTTGGCTTTCTTAGTGTTTTCGATCATGTGCGAAAAGGTGCCGAAGAAACCATAGGTGAGTTGAAAAAACTTGGTTTAAAGAATATCGGCATTCTATCCGGGGATCATCAAAAATCGGTTAACCTTGTTGGAAACAGCGTCGGTATTGAACGGATGTGGTCGGGGCTTCAACCTGACGACAAATTGAATGTCATCAAAAAATTGCAGGCACAGGGCAGACAGGTTATGTTTGTCGGTGACGGCATTAATGACGCTCCGGCCATTGCCGTTGCAGATATCGGTATTGCCATGGGCGCTAAAGGCACTGAAGTTGCTCTTGAGACTTCAGATATTGC
>JAJSZP010000177.1 GCA_030262775.1 Deltaproteobacteria bacterium
CAGTTGAAATATTGAGTGAGCAAACCGTAAGGGGCGCTTATCGTGTAGTGGGATTCAGCAGAGGGCGGTAAGCCAGGGAAACGAGCCGTGAACACCACGGAGGACTCACCCTGGTGAAGGCCCTGAAGCTTTCCACCATGGCACGCGGCATAGAAGCCCATCTGCGCCAGGCCAGAGAGGGAGGTGTAGATTACGATGAGTTTCTTCTGGAATTGACCTCGGTTGAACTGCAGGCCAGAGCGGAAAACAGGTTGAATCGCAGGATCAGAGAAGCAAAATTCCCCCTGATAAAACCCGTTGAAACATTTGTTGAATGCAGTGCCGGACCTGGATATTCGCCTTTTTCGCGAAATTGCCGGTTGCAGCTATATCCGGGAACGTAAAAACATTATTTTCTTAGAGCGAAGTGGGAAACGAACTGATCGAAGCCCGGGAAGAGAGACAGTTGCAGCGTTTTCTTATAGCCGTTACGATCTTTTTGTTCTGGATAAACTTGGCTATGTCCCTTTTTCCAAGGAGGGATCGGAACTGCTTTTTCAAGTCCTGGCAGAACGGCATGAAAAAGGTTTGATCATAATAACCACCAATCTGGGATTTGCCGACTGGACTCAGGTAGTTGGCGATCCGGTCATGACAGCCGCTTTATTGGATCGCCTGATCCACAAGGCCCACATCATCAATTGCACGTGGGAGAGTTATCGGCTGAAACAAAGTTTTAAAGGAAAAAGAACAATGCCGACGAAAGGACGAAAAACAGATGGAAATGACAGTGCGTAATCCACAAAGGGGCCAGCTCAAAACAAGAGATGTGGAATTCACGGAAGAAAATACAGCATGGTTCGACACCAGCGCGGATGGACGTGAAACCTACATGATAACGGATGTGAAAAAAATCTTTTGATCAGCGAACCTGGTTATACGTATCCGCTCAGAATTTACGATATATTGAGGGCTGATATTGGTTATGACCAAAGAAAAATAACAGAATTGAATCAGCGGATTGGTTGTGGACACATCAGCAGGTGAAACTCCGGTCGCCCTATGGGCTCCCTCCGTTGATTTTTACCAAAGGCATGTTATTCTCACAACAAATTGAAGGTGGAAGGTCTTGAATGGCTTGATTCAGGCAAGAATTTCGGGTAAAGGCGCGGGTTACCCGTCGCTCTCCCCACAGGCAGGGTCGAGGATTGGCGCGCTCACCGTATTTCAGGAGGGTAAACTTTCAGATTGACAAAAAAAAATAATAGATTAATAATTAAATCTTTGAAAAAGATTCATCAGTAAACGGTTACTAAAAATTTTTTGCATTTATCATCAGCGCTCATTGCTGTCCAAAATAGTTTTAACTTACAAGGCTCGGGCCTACAAAAACAGTTATACTCCTTATATGCGATAGGGGATTAATATGCACTTTTAATGTATTACTTGCCGAAAACAGTTTTTGGATAAGAGTGATCGGCGCGATAGCCTTTTTATTATGTAATTTGCCGGAACTTATTGAAGGGATAAACTAAAATGGATTCACCAATTAAAAACGTGAGGATAGGAGTTGCTAATCGTGGGATACCTGCTCTTCGTATAGGCAGAACTATACAGGAAATGGGAGGAATTTATGTAGCCTTTGCTACAGAAGAAGATAAGACAGCCCCGCATGTTACCAAAGCAGATAAGGCATATACTATTCGAACCAAAGGCGGATATCTTGATATAAAAGAAATCGTACGCATTGCAAAACAGCACAATATAAAGGCTCTTCATCCCGGATGGGGTTTTGCAGCAGAAAACAACCGATTCCCCTCTCTTTGCAAAGACAATGGAATTATTTTTATTGGTCCTTCTGAAGACCCTATGAAAAATCTGGGGAACAAAGTTAAGGCCCGTGAAATTGCAAAGTCAGTTGATGTCCCTGTTATTCCTGGCTCAGATAGTGCGGTAACTCTTGATGAAGCAAAAAATACAGCCAAAGAAATCGGCTATCCGGTCATGATAAAAAGTGAAGGCGGTGGCGGCGGCAGAGGTATTGTAATAATTAATTCTCAAACGGAACTTGAACACAACTTTGAAAAGGCTTCAGCTATTTCAGAGGCCAGTTTCGGCAATCCTAATTTATATATTGAAAAGTTTCTAACTTCTGTCAGGCATTTGGAAATACAGGCCATATGCGGCCCCTTCGGCAATTCAGTGGTGCTTGACGAGCGTGACTGTTCGACGCAGAGAAAAAACCAGAAGTTGCTGGAAATAACCCCTTCTCCCTGGAAAAAAGTTACGCCGGATTTAAGGAAAACTTTAAAAGATGCAACTTTAAGAATACTATCGGCTGCCGGTTATGATTCTATAGGCACCTTTGAGTTCCTGGTAGATGAAAACCTGAATTACTATTTTATTGAAGCCAACACCAGGCTTCAGGTTGAACACGGCATAACAGAACTTATATATGGTATAGATCTGGTAGAAGAAATGATAAGGGTCTCCTTTGGCGAAAAATTGCGCTTAAATCAGGATGAATTAAAACCCAGGGGATTCGCAATGCAGTGTCGTATAAATTTTGAAGACCCAAAGGCCAATTTTCAGCCCAATGCAGGTGAAATTACAAGATACCTTTCACCCGGCGGCGAAGGTGTTAGACTTGATTCATGTATTTTCAGCGGATATGAATTCCCAAAAGTTTATGATTCTCTTGGAAGCCTTCTCATGACACATGGTGCAACATGGGAAAAGACTCTGTCAATCATGAAAAGAGCTCTTTCCGAGTACTTTATAGATGGTTTAAAAACAACAGTTCCTTTTCACAAAAAAGTTATCTCTAATTCCATATTCATTGATGGTGAAGTTGATACAAAATTTATTGATAATACTCCTGAACTTATGGTTTACAGGGAAGCTGTAGCTGAAGAGATAAGGCTTTCATATCTAATGGCTGAAATTACAGCAAAAGGATATAATCCTTATCTCGGCCTTGGAAATTATCGGAAATTCGGCGATACCAACGTCGGGCCAATGGCAGTTGACGTTTCTTCTGTTTCAAAAAAAGCTGCTGACGACAGTTCATATTCTCCACCATTTGGTTCTAATGATAACAGGGATAACGTCCTTGATACACTTCGAAACTCGGAATACGTCGAATTCTGCAATACTACTCCCAGGGATATCACACAGTCGGAAACCGGAAATCGATTCAGGCTCTTTTCAGACCGTTTGATAGGCCCGCTTATTGACAGATGCGGATATGTATCTATTGAAAACGGTGGTGGTGCACATTATCATGTGGGAATGCTTGGGTGTATGACAGATCCCTGGGAAGAAGCTGAAGACTGGAATAATTTTGCGCCAAATACACAGAAGCTTATTTTGATACGCTCAACAAACATCCTTGGCTATGCTCCGCAATGCCGGGAAATTATGCGGCGTACAGGCGAACTGATAAATAAGCACTACCATGTAATACGCTGTTTTGATTTTCTTAACCATATCGAAAATATGGTACCATTCGCAGAAATTGCTTTAAAAGCTGAAAATCGTATTTTCGAACCAGCTATAAGTCTGAGCTGGGCAGAAGGTTTTGATGTTCCTCATTATCTTGGTGTGCTTGACGACATACTGTCAATGACAGGGCGTATTCTTGGATGCAGTAAAGACGAGGCATCCAAAAAAATAATTTTTTGTCTTAAAGATATGGCTGGTGTATGCCCCCCAAGGTTTATCAAAAGTCTTGTATCTGAAATACTTGACAAGTATCCTGATCTGATTATTCAATATCACCGCCATGCCACAGACGGTCTTGCAGTGCCTGCTCTTGGCGCTGCGGCTCAGGCAGGAGCAAAAATTCTGGATGTCGCAGACGGTCCAAGTGTAAGATTTTACGGCCAGACCGCCGTTATGCCTGTTTTAGCTTATATCGAAGGTGAACTCGGCTTAAAAACCCGTCTTGATAAAGAAAGAATCAGGGAAACAGCATTTGTGTTAAAACAGATTATGCCTGTTTATGATCATTACTGCAGGCCGACATTTCTTGGTATAGACCACGACGTAACACGTCACGGGCTGCCTGGCGGCGCCACTTCAAGCAGCCAGGAAGGCGCTCTGAAACAAGGCTATGCATTCCTGCTTCCCAGCATCCTGCTGGTTCTTGAACTCTACAGAAAGATGATCAGGTATCATGACGTTACACCAGGATCCCAGATAACCTGGACCAACGGATATTTAATGGTTATTAAAGCCTATGAACGGGGCGGAATGACAGAGGTACAAAGGATTATAGATATTTTAAAGAAAGTTACTTCTGTTCCGGAAGATGAACTTGACGATAAAACAAAAGAAGATCGTCAGATTATATTTATCAACGCAAACGATGCCCTGAAAAATCTTCTTTTGGGAAAATTCGGCAAGCTGCCTCTTGGATGGCCTCCGGTATGGGTTTATCAGTCAGTTTTCAAAGATAAATATGAAGAAGCTATTGCAAACAGAACAGAGGAAAGTCCTCTTAATTTCCTGCCTTCTGTTGATATTGATGAATTAAAGAAAGAACTTGCTGCTCACATAGGAAGAGAACCAAATGAAAATGAGCTGGTTAATTATCTCAATCATCCTGGAGATGCATTAAAACTGATAAAAAATCTTGAGAAATTCAGTGATCCAAACGTGCTTCCGGATGATATATGGTTTGAGGGTCTTGAAACAGGCGTTGAGCGCGAATTTAGAACTTCTGATGGAAAAGTCCATACCATAGAGATAATGCGCATCGGAAATATAAGCAAGAACGGCACAAGACGAACTCGCTA
>JAJSZP010000178.1 GCA_030262775.1 Deltaproteobacteria bacterium
CTCATTATTTTGACATTTAACAAAGGAGCGGCGCTATGGCAAAAAAAATGAAAACAATTGATGGAAACACAGCAGCAGCCTACGTGGCCTATGCTATGAGTGATGCTGCTGCCATTTATCCCATTACCCCTTCATCGGGAATGGGAGAAATGTGCGATGAATGGGCGGCCAATGGTCTTAAGAATGTATTTGGACAAACCATGCTGATTCGACAACTTCAGTCAGAAGCTGGTGCGGCAGCGGCTGTACACGGAAATCTGGCTGCAGGTGCGCTTACTACAACTTTTACTGCTTCACAGGGTCTTCTTTTGATGATTCCAAATATGTATAAGATGTCGGGCGAAGTGCTGCCGGCAGTATTTCATGTCACGGCCCGCGCAATTGCAGGGCATGCGCTTTCCATCTTTGGGGACCATCAGGATATCATGGCTGTTCGACAGACAGGTTTCTCACTCCTGGCATCTGCTTCAGTGCAGGAGGTCATGGATCTGGGACTTGTAACACATCTTGCAGCAGTTGAGGCATCTGTTCCTTTTATCCATTTCTTTGACGGATTTCGCACTTCACATGAAATTCAAAAAGTCGAAATGATAGACTATGATGACATGGCAAAACTGGTAAACCGGGACGCAGTTAAGGCGTTTCGTGCCAGAGCTACAAGCCCGGAAAGGCCTGAACTAAGGGGAACTGCCCAGAATCCGGACGTTTATTTCCAGGGCATAGAAGTGTCCAACCCCTATTATCAAAGGATTCCTGCCATTGTCAGTCAATGTATGAAAAAGGTCGAGAACCTGACCGGTCGCAAATATCGGCTTTTTGATTATGTAGGGGATCCTGATGCGGAAAGAATTATTATTTCTATGGGTTCTTCCTGTGAAACAATCGAAGAGGTTGTCAATTATCTGGTTGACAAGGGAGAACGAGTCGGCCTTGTCAAGATACGATTGTACCGTCCTTTCTCGGCTGAGCATCTGTTTGCCGCAATACCCGCAACCGTTGATCGTATTACAGTTCTTGACAGAACAAAGGAGAGAGGTGCGCTGGGCGATCCTTTATATCAAGACATATGCACGGCCTATATGGAACGAGGTGAAATGCCCGTAATAGTCGGTGGAAGATATGGCCTTGGCTCCAAAGAGTTTAACCCTGGTATGGTTAAGGCTGTTTTTGACAATATGAATTCAGCCGGTCCTAAAAATCATTTTACCGTTGGTATTATTGATGATGTCACGAACACTTCCCTGGAAGTAGAAGAGGGTTTTGATGTGGCTCCGGAAGGAACTGTGCAATGTAAATTTTGGGGGTTGGGAGCTGATGGAACTGTAGGCGCAAACAAGAGCGCAATCAAAATTATCGGTGATAACACGGATATGTTTGCTCAGGCTTATTTTGCTTATGATTCAAAGAAATCCGGCGGCATTACCATGTCTCACCTTCGTTTTGGAAAAACGCCCATTAAGTCCACATATTTAATAGATTCGGCAGATTATATAGCATGTCACAAATCAAAATATGTGGAAACCTACGATGTCCTTGAGGGCATCAAAGACGGCGGGACCTTTGTTCTCAACTCCCACTGGACCGATAAAGACATGGAAAAAGAACTACCAGCTTCCATGCGCAGAACAATTGCCCAAAAGAAGCTCAAATTTTACAATATTGATGCTGTGAAAATCGCGGCTGGAGTGGGTCTTGGAGGCAGGATCAACATGATCATGCAAACCACCTTTTTTAAACTGGCAAATATTATTCCTGTGGAAGATGCTATTGCCTATCTCAAAGACCAGATTAAAAAGATGTTTGGCAAAAAGGGTGAAAAGATCGTCAATATGAACTACGAAGCTGTGGATAAAACCCTGGATAATCTGGTTGAAATCAAATATCCGGAATCATGGATTGATGCTTCCGACAGACCGGTTGCCGCCACAGACGAACCTGATTTTGTCAAAAATGTGATGCGCCCCATGTTGGCGCAGCAGGGAGATAAACTGCCGGTAAGCGCATTTTCGCCTGATGGAATATTTCCTGTTGCTACCTCTCAATATGAAAAACGCGGCGTAGCAATTAATGTGCCGGAATGGATAAAGGATAACTGTGTACAGTGCAACCAGTGCGCTATGGTCTGCCCCCATGCGGCCATACGTCCTGTGCTTCTTACAGATAAGGAGCTGGCAAAAGCGCCTAAGGATTTTGAAACCATAAAGACTGTTGGCAAAGAACTTAAAGGTTATAATTTCCGTATGCAGGTAAATGCTCTGGACTGTATGGGCTGTGGCAACTGTGTTGACATTTGTCCTGCAAAGAAAAAAGCTCTCGTCATGAAGCCGATTGAGTCCCAGACAGACGTCCAGGTTTCAAACCATGGATTTGCCGTTAAAGTACCTGTCAGGGATAATCTGATTAAAAGAGATTCAATCAAGGGCAGCCAGTTCTGTCAGCCTTTACTTGAATTCTCAGGCGCCTGCGCAGGATGCGGTGAAACTCCCTATGCCAAACTTATTACCCAACTATTTGGTGAAAGGATGATTATAGGGAATGCCACAGGATGTACCTCAATATGGGGAGGTTCGGCGCCGGCAGTACCTTATTGTGTCAATAAAGATGGTTTTGGTCCTACATGGGGCAATTCTTTGTTTGAAGATCCTGCGGAGTTTACCTACGGTATGTTTCTTGGAGCATCACAACAACGAAAAAAGTTGGCAGATCTGGTACAAGAGGCGCTTCAAACAAAAATTTCCCAAAAGTTAAAAGATGCGATGCAAGGATGGATGGATGCTATGCAGGATTCTGTTGGATCCAGAAAATTCGGCGACCAGCTTAAGGAGTTCTTGCCGCAATATAAAGATAATGCATTATTAAGTGAAATATTAAACATGTCAAAGCTGTTTACAAAGAAGTCATATTGGATCTTTTTAGGAGATGGCGCTGCCTATGACATAGCCTACGGCGGTATTGACCATGTTCTCGCAACAGGCGAGGATATTAATGTAATGGTTTATGATACCGAAGTATACTCAAATACAGGCGGTCAATCATCAAAGGCTACTCCAACAGGGTCTGTTGCAAAATTTACAGCCTCAGGCAAGAAAACTGCTAAAAAGGATTTGGGAGCAATGCTTATGACTTATGGATATGTCTATGTCGCCAGCGTAGCTATGGGTGCCAGCAAACAGCAGCTTATCAAAGCTTTAACAGAGGCGGAAAGTTATAACGGACCGTCTTTGATACTTGGTTATGCTCCGTGTATTAATCATGGCATCAAAAAGGGTATGGGAAAAAGCCAGGAAGAAGAGAAGCTTGCTGTTCAATCCGGCTACTGGCCGCTTTATCGCTACAATCCTCTGCTTAAGGCTGAAGGCGAGAATCCTTTTATCCTTGATTCCAAGGCGCCTGATGGAACGTTTCAGGAATTTCTGGCCGGTGAGGTGCGTTATGCTTCTTTGCAGCAATCTTTCCCTGACGAGGCTAAAAAACTGCATACACGCCTGGAAAAGGAATTCAATGAACGCTATGAATCCTTTAAGATCAAGGCAGATCCAAAATCCATTTGTGATGAGGATAAAAAATAAGAAAACAAACAGGAAAGATATAGCATAAAGATAAAAGGCCATTTGTGGAAGCAAATGGCCTTTTTTATAACTGGGTGGCTGATTAACTCAAATTGGTCACACTTAACTCTTCGAATTAACAAAGTATTCGAACGGTTTTTAATAAAAAGTAAAGGAACAGAAATTTGCAATATATTCAACTTGATCCCTGTTCTAAGCTTGAGTCAATCAGCCACCCAGTTTTTTTGTATCGGAAATGGGCTAAGATAACTGAAGTGAATAAATATTTAAGGGTTATTTTGTTAGAAGACCGTGAAACAATACACAATGCTTTTTTCGACAGGTCTTATAAGGAGGATGAGTAATGCGGGTAAAATATTTTTCTGACACTGATACTGCTCATTTGGAATTTCTTGATAATGATGTGTATGAAACAAGGGAAATCAGTGAAAATATTTATGTTGACTTAGATCAAAATGGCAATTTAGTAAACATGACAATTGAGCATGCAAAGGCTAATGCAGGGCTTAGGGAATTTTCATACCAAGAGATGATAGCACAGGCAGCATAAGCCAGCCGAACGAATCGCTATATGAGGATGATCTCATAAATACAGAATTTCAGAATGAAATATTCACCGAACTTTCACCACAAGAAATTAAACCACTTTACATCCGAGCGGGAATTCCTGGAAGTGCATCAGCACTTAGTACCAGGCCTGCTTGAGTCAACTTATGAACAGTGTCTTGCCCATGAGTTGAAAATGTCAGGTATCCCCTTCAAATTACAATGTCAACTTTCTGTGGAATATATAAGGTATCAAACTTGATTGTGGCTATCGGATTGACATGTTGGTCGATGACGCCATTATTGTTGAATTAAAGAGCGGGGATAAAATATTGCCGATCCATCAAGCGCAACTGCTGACGTATATGAAGCTTTCCAGTATATCAATCGGGTTATTAATAAATTTCAATGTTAAACTTATTAAGACCGGAATCAAACGAATGGTTTTATAATTTTCTTCGTGTTTTTCGTGTGCTTCGTGGTAAAAAAATTAAAATAGAAAAATGGCCAATCTTTACCTTAACCATTAAGGATTTTGGAGACAGGGTGCAATACAGCGTATTTGAATGTTTACTTGATAAAAATCTCCTTGACAAAATGACCGCGAGAATAGATAAAATTATAGTTGAAAAAAAGGACAGTGTACGCAT
>JAJSZP010000179.1:0-1164 GCA_030262775.1 Deltaproteobacteria bacterium
TTCCTATTTGTTTTTCATTCGATGTTGGACGTTCGATGTTCGACGTTCATCTTTTAATGTAACCTGTGAACGTTTACAAAACAACTCAGCGCTTATGAGGTCTGCCCCGATGGGGCTTGGGATTGAGGGAATAAAGAACTTTAAGTTCATTCAGAAACAGCAATTCCAGAGCGGGCAATTCGGGGACTTAAACCTAGTTGTCAATAACGTCGCGCAATTTGCGGGATTTTATCAGGCATTCATCTGACCAATCCACTTAACCCATTTCAGTTTTTTCCTCACGGCGTTATACAGCCTCTTATCCCCCGTAACAAAATCGAAATTACTCTTTTCAGCAACAGCCAGATATGATGCGTCATAAACCGATCTGTTGAAAGAGCGAGCCGGAGATATAATATCTGGATAATCTATGAAAGGATTCAGAAAGTTGATTTCCAGATCCAGAAAGGCATTAAAGGCGTTTTGGGTTACCTCCTCGTTAACCCGGCCCCTTCTCTCTGCCACGAGAAGGGCGTTTAAAATTTCATAAGGCAGAATGGTCGGTGCACAAAGAGCTATTTCTCCGCTCACATGCCTGTGCAAAATATTCAGTGCTTTTGGCGCAAACTCTTCGTCCGGCAGATACCATTTTAAGATCACGCTTGCATCGATTACCAATTCTTTCATGCCTTTTCTTCCAGTATCCTTCTTGAAGTTTCATAGATTTCTTTTGCAGTAATTTCAGACTGATGATAGATGGCCCGGGTCTCCTGAATCGTTCTCAAGGCTTCTCTTTTTCTGTTTTTTTTATATTCCTGATAGGGGATAATAACTGACACAGGATTTCCCCGGCGGGTGATAATAATCTCCTGTTTTTTTTCTTCTGAGGCCTTAATGATTTTACTAAAATTCTTTTTACCTTCTGCAATGGAATAATTTAAGGTATTCATAATTTACCTCGAACCATTTAAACTAGTCTTATAAAATGTCTACTATCTTTGGATAAATTAACTGACCAATTAGGTCACGTCAACAATTAAAACTGCCGGATATCGTCAAATAGTTGAGTGGGAAAAGCTCTATATATCAAGATGTTGGCATCCTTCATTCACCAGTTTACACTTTTTTCGAAAAAGCGTGTATTATCGAATTGAATGCCGATGTCGAAACTGGAAATTCGAAATT
>JAJSZP010000179.1:1264-4740 GCA_030262775.1 Deltaproteobacteria bacterium
CCTGAGACGGGACGGGCCCTTGATGGCCGGTTTTGGGATAAGGCCGCTGCAACCTATGATGACCTCGAATTCTGCCACGACTATATGCATCAGATAGAGACAGTTGTTTCCACTCTATTGGAAAAAGGGGCTATCAGACCTGACTACAGGGTCCTGGACATTGCGTGCGGTACAGATACTTATTCAGTACGAATGGCACCCCATTGCCAAGAGGTTGGGGTTCAGGGTTCACCGAAAATCTGAGCAATTGTTTCGTGAGTTTTGAACGGTTTTGCACCGAAGCGAAGTCTAGAGTGAGCTTTCCTGGCGTTGGGACAAGCTTCGGAGGAGAATCAAAACCATACGTCGGCCAACTCCTGTGAGCATTGAGCAAGACTTTAGTTTCTGGGAAAAAATTTTCCGAAAAAGGGAAAAAGTTTTTCCATAGAGGGACAAGTTGGGGAAATCTTTTCTTGATCACTTGAAAAAGAGTCCTTTTTGCTATTTAGTACGGTATGATAGTTGCGTATTAAGGAATGGGGGTCTTTATAAGGAAATTCTTTTCCCACCGCATTATCTGGGTTGTGAATTTCAACGCTAAGGGCTTGGTTTTTTTTCATATTTAAGTCAGACCGTAATTTAATCAGTTAGATCTGAAAATTTTATGGGGATAATTTAAGTGATGGAAAGATCAGAATTCAGGCAATCGTCTCTCAGAGATTTTCTCCATGTTGTTTTTAAAAGGAAAAATATAATTATGCTCTTTTTTGTTGTCACGGTCTGTACTGTTGCTGTCGGCACGTTTGTAGTCAAGCCCACATATGAAGCCAGCGCCCAGATCCTTGTAAAGATGGGCAGAGAGAACCTTTATGTTCCAGCAAGCGGCAAAACAAATCCAATCATTAATTATAATAACGATTATCAGATCAACTCTGAAATCGAGCTGCTAAAAAGCCGGTCCCTTGCCGAAGACGCAATGAAGTCTCTGGGACCCAAGACTATTTATAAAAATCTCAATGATACAGATGGTATTTTGAAATTTCAGAAATCATTATCAATCGAAGGGATTAAAAAATCTGATGTGATTGCAGTGAGCTTTAAGCATGAAGATCCAAAAATGGCAGCTACGATAGTTAATACTCTTGCTAGCGCCTATCTGGATCAACATCTTCTGGTTCACAAAAATCCCAAATCTTTCAATTTTTTCGAAGAGCAATCTCAAGTCTTAAAAAGCAAGCTGGAGCAGGCAGAAGAAAGGCTTAAATCTTTCAAAAAACAGAATAATGTTACAGCGCTAGGTGAGGAACAAACACTTCTGTTAAGACAGATAGCTGATCTTCGTGCTGAATTGAACCGGACTTTAAGCCAGGAAGTAGAAACTAAAAACCGGATTTTTAAGCTTCGCCAGCAGATGGATAAAACACCTGAAACAATACCACAGGGAGAAGAAGTTGACCATAATCCTTTTCTGATCAACACGCTGGAGGCAAAGCTAGTCGAATTGGAGCTTAAGGAAGGAGAACTCCTCGTTAAGTATACGCCTCAAAGCCGTCTGGTTAAAAATGTCAAAAAAGAGATAAAGATAGTTCGAGAAAAGTTGGCCCAACAGGAGACCAAACGATATGGTAAGACCAGCACCGGACTGAACACAACTTATCAGAGGCTAAAAGAGGAACTTTTCCGAAACCAGGTAGAAAGCAAAGCTCTGGCTGGAAAAAAAGAGATTCAAAATACCCAGCTTGCAGACTACCAGAGCAAACTGGATCAGCTTAACCAGATGGAGGTGGAGCATAACCAACTTCAGCAGACGGTCGATGTGGATCGCCAAAACTACAGGCTCTATCTTACCAAATTCGAAGAGTCTCGAATTTCCGATGCCATGGATAATAAAAAAATCGTAAATGTCAGTCTGATTGAACCGGCCCTTCCTCCGCTCAAGCCGGTTAGCCCCAAGGTTTTATTAAACATCGTGCTTAGCATCTTTCTTGGTGGATTTGGGGGGCTGGGGTTTGCCTTCCTTACCGAGTACCTGGATGACAGTCTGGAAAAACCAGAGGATGTTGAGAAAGAGCTCCAGCTACCGGTCTTGGCTTCGATACCGGAGCAAAAGGCATAGTTTTAATGCATAAAGGGGCTCATGACGCAGGGCACAGGGCGCACGGGCAAAGGCTAAAAGCGACAAGTTAGAGGTTGGAGGAAAGAGGCAAAAAACATCATGTACTGCAACCATTACGGATTTTCCGAAAAATCCTTCGATGTAACGTCTGATCCAAGGTTTCTATACCTGACTTCGGATCATCAAGAGCCCGAACAGTTTCCGACGCAAGCGTCATCTGACCGATACCAGGAAGTCAAAACCAAATTAATTGCCCGCTTTCCGGAAAAATCGATCAAGACTATTCTGATCACCAGCGCTACTCATGGGGACGGATCATCTTTCACTGCAGTCGGTTTTGCCACTACGTTGGCCCGGGATTACGGGCTCAAAGTACTCCTTGTTGATGCAAATCTGAGATCCCCAAGACTTCATGAGGTTTTTAACATCCATTACGACCAGGGGCTGTCTAATCTACTGACCAAGAAAGAAGAGATAACATCCTGTCTTAAGAAAGTGGGGCCTGGGGACCTTTATGTGATCCCTTGCGGAGAGAAGAACTCAGCACCGCTGACTCTTTTTGAATCGATTAGATTTGAAAAGAGTCTCAAAATTATGCGTGAGAAGTTTGACTATGTAATCTTAGACGCTCCTCCGGTTAATAGCTATGCCGAGTCTAGAGTGATTGCTGCCAAAGTTGATGGAGTAGTCCTGGTGATCGGGTCAGGAAAGACCCGCCGTCAGGTGGCGATCAAGGCAAAACAGGAACTGGAAGAAGCTGGCGCAAAAGTCCTTGGTGTGATCCTCAACCGGCGAAAGCATTACATCCCGGAGTGGCTTTATCAAAGATTATGAGCCTAAATGGCTCGTTTGATTGGTTGATTGGTTTATTTTTAAAGTTGATATTTGGCTATGGCAACAATTGTTGTCGCTTATGAGGATATTCCATGAAGATAAAAGCTGCTCCTATTTTATTGATATTTCTTGTTATCTACATATTTGCCGGCTGTGCCACACAATCGGCAGTTGCTCCTAATACTGCAACAGTAGCAAGCTTTGGAGAGCCCGCTCCCTATTTTATTCAGCCTGGTGATCAATTAGACATCAAGTTTTTTTACAATCCGGAAATCAATGAAACCGTCACTGTACGACCGGACGGGAAGATATCACTTCAACTTGTTGACGAGATTCAGGCAGCAGGTCTAAAACCGTTACAATTAGATGCTGTGCTCACGGAAAAGTATGGCCAGGAGCTGAAAAAACCGGTGGTAACCGTTATTGTCAGATCTTTCAGCGGCCAGCGGGTCTATGTAGGGGGCGAGGTTAATAGTCAGGGCCTTATTAATCTTAGGGCCGGCATGACACCTCTTCAGGCAGTGCTTAATGCAGGCGGTTTCAAGGA
>JAJSZP010000180.1 GCA_030262775.1 Deltaproteobacteria bacterium
CATAGAAAAACTAATAAATCACAAAGATGTTATTGATATATTCGGTTCTGATGAAGATATATATTATTGTATAAATCAGCAAGTTATAAAATTTCTGCCTTAACAATGCGCCCATCCTTTCATCCAAGGCTAATCAACGGACCTTTTGATGATCCTGGAATATTCATCCCTTTTTTATTTGAAAAACGAGCCCTTATTTTCGATTTGGGCGATATTAATTCTCTTTCAACAAGAGATATTCTTAAAATAAGCCATATTTTTGTCACACATACACATATGGATCATTTTGTTGGTTTTGATAGGATGCTGCGACTTTTCCTTGGTCGTGAAAAAAATTTATACATGTATGGTCCTGAAGGTTTTATAAAAAATATTGAAGGAAAACTGGCCGGCTATTCATGGAACCTTGTAGGAAATTTCAAAAACAGATTGTCTTTAAATATTACCGAAGTATATCCTGATCACCTAATTTCCAGGCAGTATCTGTGTCAAAACAAATTTATCCCTATTCAAGAAGATATAAAAGAACACGTTAACTCCATCCTTTTAAATGAACCGGCCCTGTCCGTTTCTGCTGTAATACTGGACCACAGCATACCATGTCTGGGATTTTCAATCAAAGAACGATTTCACGTTAATATAATTAAAGACAGGGTTATTGCTCTTGGACTTGAAATAGGCCCCTGGCTAAAAGAATTCAAACAAGCTTTATTCAATTACCAGGATCCTGATTCCAACTTCAAGATAACATACGGAAAAGACAATAAAGGAAAGACATTTATTCTCGGAGATCTCTTAAAACAAATCGCTCTCATTACTCCCGGGCAAAAGGTTACATATATTGCAGATGTGGTTTACAGTAAATCCAATAAAGAAAAAATAATAGAATTTGCAAAAAATTCAGATCATCTTTTTATAGAAGCAGCGTTTCTTGAAAATGACAGAGACATGGCTAAAAAAAAATATCACCTTACCGCTCGTCAGGCAGGCGGATTAGCAGGCAAGTCCAATAGTAAACAATACAGTCTTTTCCACTTCTCACCAAGATATACAGGAAAAGAATATTTATTAATAGAAGAAGCACGGACTGCATTTGAAAAGTACAAATCAGATATATGACTCTGTTGATTTTATTGTATCCAATCTTTAGTCCACCAAATATTACGCAACCACTTAAAATAAATGGAATATTGTCAAAAAACATCTTGACAGGCAGTTGGCGACATATCAATATAACTTGTTGTTTTTGTACACAATACTCGTAAACTTACAAATTCATTTTTATGTAATACTTAAATGTTGCGCTAAATTTAAGCTATATTCCAATTAGTTAATCCCTTAGAATAGTAATGAGTAAAAAACAGACGAAGATCACCTGTTTTTATATATGATTACAGCTTGTTAAAAAAGTGTATGGTAGTGAATTATTTTTTAATGGCTTGTTGATGAGAAATACCAACATCAATCTAAGAGATGAGGAGGTGCTAATCATGTCAGAAAATCAGATGAAAGATCGTATTATAAAGGGATTGAAGAAGGCTAAAGAGGCCGGGCAGATTACCATGGAAAAAGTGAGTGAAATTGTCAGGGATGCGGTATCTGCTGCCGTAGCCGAAACCAGGGGCGGTGTTGAGGGACTTCGCCCTGTTGTCAAAAATGCTGTGGCTGCTGCGGTGGAAGGCTTAAAGGAAGCTGAAGCAGATGCCAAAGAAACTGTAAAGGGAGCTGTAGAAGGCGCCGTTGCCGGCGCTCGCATTCGCGGAGATCAGGCGGTAGAGGCCACCAGGGATGAACTTCGGAAACTTGAAAAACGACTCGAAGATGAAAGGACTGGGTTGTCGCAAAGTCTCAGAAAAGGCCTGGAAGGAGCAAAAGAGGCAGGCGCTGCATTGCCCGAAGATATCGGAGAAAGGGTTAAATCTGCTATATCTGACATCAAGCTGAAAAGCACGGAACTATTAGGTTTGACCAAACAGACTGTTAAAGAAGCAGTCAAAGAGGCCATTGAATCCGGTAAAGATGTGAAAGAGACTGTAGTGCATATTACCAGAGATGCTACTGAAAGAGCCGTAAAAGAAGGCCGTTTCAGCGCTGACCGGGCAAAGAGTATTGCCGAAAAGGTCATGTCCGGCGCTGTGGAAGCTGCCGAGGAGACCGGTAAAAAAATTAAAGATGTTGCTGTTGGTGCTTTTGAAGGAGTTCAGAAAGGGATAGCATCAGCAGTAGAATCTGTTGGAGGCAGGACAAAGGCCTTTCTCCGTGAAGACCTTGCCAGGACAAAGGAAGATCTTGAGGCAATTGAAGGCCTTTTCATAGAAACTACCCGTAAAGTAGCCCAGCGTTCAGAAGATGTGACAAAGGATGTATTAAATGATCTTGCGGATCAGGGCAAAAAAACGACCTCTGTCTTGAGGAGAAAGGCTCGCCATGCTGCGGAAGAAACCTCTGCAGGCCTGAAACAGGCAGGAAAGGGTGCAGCAAAGGCAACCACGGAAGTTATCGGCAAAGCGGCCCATATTATGGCCGACGAAGCAAAAGAACTAGGGAAAAGGTCTGTGGCTGTGGCAAAAGGAGCTATCTCCGGCATGTGGAAAGGCGCAAAAGACGCCCTTGAAAAAAAGACGGAGAAATAATAATAACCATTGAAAGGATTGAAAGGAGAAAAATTATGTTTGATATCATTAAAAAGGTCATGCTAACGGGAGTAGGATTGGCCGCCATGACCAAAGACAAGGTAGAAGAACTGGCCAGGGATCTTGCAAAAAAGGGGAAGCTGACAGAAAAAGAGGGGAAAGAATTAGTTGATGATCTGTTGAAAAAGTCGGAGAAAGCCAAAGAGGATCTGGAGAAAAATATAGAGAAAGTAGTAAAGGATACCATGAAGAAGATGAACCTTGCCGGAGCGGAAGAATTGTCAAATCTGACGAAACGAATAAAAAAACTGGAGCAGGCTTTGAAAGAAAAAGGCTCACAGGACTGATGTTAAGCATCCGAAAAATCGGCATAATCGGCCGAGCCTACCGTCATCTGAACAGATACCGCCATATCCTTGCGGTTTTGTTTAAATACGGCTTTGGGGATCTGGTGGACATCCTGAGAATCGAACAGTATCTTGAAATCGGTCTTCAGATGATTTCCAGAAAACGACGTGAGCAGGTCGAAAAACTCAGCAGAGCGGAACGGGTCCGGATGGTTATGGAAGAGCTTGGCCCTACTTTTGTCAAGTTGGGCCAGATACTTTCCACCCGTCCGGACCTGATTTCCGTGGAATTTATACAGGAACTTTCAAAACTCCAGGATAATGTTCCTTCCTTTCCATATTCCGAAGCCAGGCAAATTATAAAATCCGAGCTTGGCAGGCCGATCGAAGATATATTCCAAGACTTTGAGGATACACCCCTTGCCGCAGCCTCCATAGGCCAGGCTCACAGAGCACAGTTGAAGGATGGCGAGGAAGTGGTAGTCAAGGTCCAACGTCCCGGCATCCGCAAAACCATTGAAGTCGATCTGGAGATTATGCTCCATTTAGCCTCACTTATGGAGCGGCATTTAGAGGAATTGCAGGTACACCGTCCTGTCAGGATCGTGCAGGAATTTGCCCGTACCCTGGAAAAAGAGATAGATTACACCATAGAAGCCTTACACATAGAGAGGTTTGCCCGCCAATCTATGGATGATCCGACTGTCTATGTCCCCAAAGTTTTTCGGGATACAACAACAGAGCGTGTACTTACCATGGAGTACATTGACGGAATCAAGGCATCCGAGATTGATCGTATTGAACGTGAAGGATTGGACAGAAAAATCATTACCACGCGAGGGGCTGACCTGATTCTAAGGCAGATATTCGATTACGGTTTTTTCCATGCTGATCCCCATCCCGGAAACATTTTTGTACTGCCTGACAATGTTATCTGCTATATTGATTTCGGCATGATGGGTTCCATTGACCGGCAAACACGGGAGAATTTCGCAGATCTTATTTATACCGCCGCTGTAAACCATGATGAATCCAGGGCCACGCAGATACTCCTTAAGCTCACTGAATATGATGAAAAACCGGATGTACGTGCTTTGGAAAGAGATTTGACGGAGTTCATCGGACAGCATCTTTATGTGCCGCTCAAAGACCTGCAAATGGACAAACTCCTCCAGCAAATTCTGAAGATGATTTCCCGCCATCGCCTGCAGATACCGCAAAATCTTTTTCTTATGATGAAAGCATTGGCTACTGTGGAGGGAATTGGACTTTTGCTTGATCCTGATTTTGAAATGATCAAGCAAACCATCCCCTTTATCCGGCGAGTCAAGACGGCCCGCTATCATCCCAAACGCATGGCAGATGACATTGTCAGGTCCGGCGTCGAGTTTGTTCAACTCATGCAGGAAATTCCAGGAGAAACACGCGAGATTCTGGAACAGATGAAGCAGGGCAAAATCAAGATGGAGTTCGAGCACCGGGGGCTTGAACCAATGTTGTCCACCCATGACCAGATCAGCAATCGGATTGCTTTTGCTATTGTCATTGCAGCCCTTATAATCGGCTCCGCATTAATTGTTCTTTCCAAAACACCGCCTTTCCTGTTCGGCATTTCTTTCATCGGTATCATCGGTTTCCTGGCAGCCGCTGTCATGGGGCTATGGCTTCTTATAGCGATTCTGAAAAAAGGAAGGCTTTAGAGCCTACTTTGCAAAAGTACTCTGCTTGTTATTTTCGAACTGGAAACGC
>JAJSZP010000181.1 GCA_030262775.1 Deltaproteobacteria bacterium
AGGCCATTGCCTTTGATTTCATTTCAAGAGCTATGTATTGATATAACAAAATCTCCTGCCATTGTTTTCTTTTTTTTCCTGACAACTTTTCCGCAAGTTCCTCAATATGCGCAAGCGCCTTTAATGGAAGATCACAGGCAAGATAAAGCTGGACCAGCATTTCCTTCCATTCCAGTTTTATTTCATCTTTGTAAAGAGAAATAAGTTGTTCGAAAATCTCCAGTGATCTTTTGTTTTTTTCAGCCGCCATAAAGGATACTGCACTGTAGTACAGGGTTTCAGGCCTTTTCTCTTTGGAAGTCTCAAAGCTCTTTAAAAAATAACCTCCTGCTTTGTTATAATCTTCAAGATCGTAGCAGGACTTTGCAAGGTTGAGCCAGGCAGAAGAAAAATCCGGTTTTACAGTTATGGATGCCCTGTAACAGGCAATAGCCTTTTGAATATAATTTAACTTGATGGTATAAGAATTTTCTTTTTGAGCTGTCAGGTTTGAGCTGTCAGCTAATTCAAGACAGCAGTTGCCGCGAGTAAAATTTATGTAATAGTGCTGATAACCCTTTGGATCCGCATCGCCAGGCTTCATTCCTTTCGGCTGCTTTGCCTGGAAGGATTCAAGGATGTTTAACGCGCCAGCAGGATCTTTGTTTTCCAATAATTTATAGGCCTTAAAAAGAGCCATATTGGCTGCATGCGGAATCCTGGGGCTCTTTTCACCGGCATACACAAAAAGCGAAGTAAATAGAAAAAGAATTGCCGAGAAAAAGAGAAAGGCTTTTTTTAGGAAGATAGGGATTAGCATAGAAATAAAACTTATTCCAATTCGAATCTGATCGTTGTTATAACCAGCGTGTTTACAGGTTCTCCTTCGACAGTTCCAGGTGAAAAACGCCATGCTGAAACACATTTTTTTGTACATGTTTCAAAGACATCTTTTGGCGCTGCTTCAATTATCTCCAGGTTTTCAACAAGACCCTGGTTGTTTACCAGAAACTTCACCTTAACCCACCCCTCAATACCCCTGCTTTTCGCTCTAAGCGGATATACAGGCGGAATCTGAGCAATAGCAACAAGAGGTCCGTCAATTTCTCCGATTTCATATGCATTTTTTAACCCAAAATGAGAAAAATCTAATGTCGCCATAGGCGGAGAAGGCAAAAAAGCCGGACCACCGGGAAGCTTTCTATTTACTTCAAAGGCAAATTTCGGAAGTTCAATCTTTTTTTGATGCAGCGGCTGCTTTATGTCCGTATTTTTTTTTGGTTCAACTTTTTTCTCAGGTTTTTTCACTTTCGGATCAGGTGGTTTTATTCTGACCATGTTTACCAGGCAGGAATTTTCTCTATATTCTTTTTTTTCCGGGGCATCGCAAATCAGCGCCGGCATCAAACTAAATAGAACCATATTTAATAGCAGGGACAACAAACCTGCTGTTCCCCATAAAAAAAATGTTCCGGTCTCTTGCAAATTGCGATTTATCATTTTCCCGGTAAACCTGCCGCCAAACTCACATTGTTTGCGCCGGCGAGTCTGCACCCGTCCATAGCCATGATCACAACTCCTGTCTGACTTTCCTTATCTGCAACAACCACCACCTGGCTTTCAGGGTTTTCAGCAAGGGCACGCTCCACATTGGCCCTGACCGCACGGATATCAATTTCTCTCTTGTCCATGTATACCCTGCCATCCTTTGTAATCCCGACCAGTATGCTTCCTTTTTCTTTACTGACCGCAGTGCTTGCAGTGGGTCTGTTTATATCAATCCCCGTCTCTTTTACAAAACTTGTGGTAACGAGAAAAAAGATCAACAGAATAAAAACCATGTCTATCAAAGGCGCCATATTAAGCTCCAGTGATTGACGCCGTCCCCTTCTCGCCGCTGTTATATTAAGCATATCAACCCCTCAATTCCGGCTACCAGCGTAAGTTGTTTCGTCCCAGTTCCTTAAAAGTGATTCACTAATATTTAATATGTTATCACCATACAGCTATAAAGTCAAAAAGTTAGAAGGAATACTACCATTGACAAAGGATTCTATAATTTGTATATTATACAGAAACAACATTACAGCATAATATAAGGTGCGTTTATGAAATTAAAAATAAAACAATTGGCAACAGTGCAATTGGGGTATTCATTTCGGTCTCGCCTCGAAGCCTCAAAGGGCGGAGAAGTTGCTGTTATCCAGATGAAGGATTTATTTCAGGATAATACTGTAGGTTGCGAAAATCTGGTCAAGATTGATATGGAGACAGTTAAAAAACATCATCTGGCTCAAAAAAGTGACCTGGTGTTCAGGTCGAGAGGTCAAACTACAACCGCTGCTATTCTTCTTGTAGATCCGGGCAAGGCTGTTGTTGCAGCACCTCTGCTCAGGATCAGAATTACAAAGCCTGATAAAATCCTGCCGGAATATCTGAACTGGTATATCAGCCAAAGGGATGCCCAAATATTTCTGGCAAGTAGAGCCAAAGGGACGGTGCAGAAAATGATCAGCAAGCAGACTGTCGAGGATATGGAAGTCTACTTGCCAATCTTGGAAAAACAACAACATATCGTGGATCTGGCAAAGTTATCTGCACGGGAACGGGTGATTCTGGGTACGCTGTCAGAAAAGCGGGATCAATACATTTCAATACTACTAATGCAATTTGCAAAAGGGGAATAACAACATGAGCAGTCAAATTGATCAGAAAGACATCAACAACGCAGCATGGGCTGCATGCGACACCTTCCGGGGAGTGGTAGATCCTGCTCAATACAAGGACTACATCCTTGTGATGTTGTTCTTAAAATACATTTCGGATGTATGGCAGGATCACTATGAAGCCTATCAAAAACAGTATGGTGATGATAATGTCAGAATTCGCCGAAAACTGGAACGCGAACGTTTTGTTCTCCCTGTAATCAAATTAACTGAAAAAGATGAGAAGACAGAACATAAAACTATACTGCCGGACAAATTTCCTGCCACCTATTACAGCCTTTATGAACGCAGAGCCGCAGCCAACATCGGGGAACTTATCAATATTGTTCTCGACCACATTGAAGAATCTAACAAAAGTAAGCTTGAAGGCGTTTTCCGTAATATTGATTTCAACAGTGAAGTGAATCTTGGAAAAACCAAAGACAGAAACAGACGGCTGAAGCAACTTCTTGAAGATTTTCACAAGCCGCAATTAAACATGAGGCCAAGCCGAGTTTCAGAGGACGTTATTGGTAACACCTATATCTATCTGATTGAACGCTTTGCTTCCGACTCCGGAAAGAAGGCCGGGGAGTTCTTTACCCCGCTCAAAGTAACTGAACTTGTCGCCAGGCTTGCCGGAGCAAAACCGGGTGATCGAATCTGCGACCCTGCCTGCGGATCCGGAGGTCTTTTGATTCAGGCGGCGAGAGAGGTCGGCGACCGGAATTTTGCCCTTTTCGGACAGGAATCAAACGGCAGCACATGGGCATTATGCCGCATGAACATGTTTTTGCACAGCTTTGACAGCGCCCGTGTCGAATGGTGCGACACCTTGAACAGTCCTCTCCTGATTGAAAATGACCGCCTGATGAAATTTAACTGCGTAGTCGCCAATCCACCATTCTCGCTTGATAAATGGGGAGCGGAAAATGCGGAAAGCGATCAGTACAACCGGTTCTGGCGTGGAGTTCCTCCAAAAAGCAAAGGCGACTGGGCATTTATCAGCCATATGGTGGAGACCGCTCTGGAAAAACAGGGCAGTGTTGCCGTTGTCGTTTCTCATGGGGTTCTTTTCCGGGGAGCTGCTGAAGGCCGGATTCGCCAAAAAATGATTGAGGAAAATCTTCTCGATGCAGTTATCGGACTTCCGGGGAATCTGTTCCCGACAACCAATATACCGGTTGCCATTCTGGTCTTTGATCGGAGTCGTGAGAAAGGCGGGTCGAATGAAGGCTGCAAGGATGTCCTGTTTGTAGATGCCAGCCGGGAATATATGTCCAGCAAAAACCATAACACCCTCTCGGAAGAATATCTGGCAAAAATCATGGCGACCTACAAGTCACGTGAAGAAGTGAAAAAGTATGCCCATGTAGCCGGGTTCGAGGAAATTAAGGGAAACGACTTCAACCTCAATATTCCCCGTTATGTAGATACTTTTGAAGAGGAAGAAGAGATTGATATTGATGCTGTGCAAATAGAGATAGACGAACTGGAAAAAGAGCTGACAGAAGTTCGGGTAAAGATGGCCGAAAAGCTTAAACAATTGAAAATTGAAAATGGATAATTGATAATGAAGAAAAACATCATCAAGGGAAAAACTTTCGCGTTTGCACTGCGAATTATAAAGCTTTATAGATTTTTAAATAAAGAAAAGCGTGAGTATGTACTTAGCAAACAGTTGCTCCGCTCAGGAACTGCGGTTGGTGCATTGATTAAGGCTATGTTCCCTTTAATTGTTGAAACTGTCCCAGCGAAATGCCAAGCAAAGACTCTATTGATATCTTTGGGTACTGTTCAAGTGAACGCCGCCATCCAAGATAAT
>JAJSZP010000182.1 GCA_030262775.1 Deltaproteobacteria bacterium
CGGCATGGACTGGATGTTTGCAAACTGCAGCACAACCGCTCAGAGAGGGGCTCTTGACTGGGCTCCAAAATTTCGGGATGCAGTAGCTCCTGTTTTTGAAGAACTTTATGGCCGTGTTAAAACCGGTAAAGAGACTCAACGAGTTCTTGAGGCCAACAGCGCTCCTGATTATCTTGTGAAACTGAGAAAAGAACTTGATGTTATAAAAAAATCAGAAATGTGGACAGCCGGTGCTGCAGTTAGAGCATTGAGACCTGAAAACCGAAAAAATAGGTAGCCGTTTACGGCTTACGTATTTTTATTCTTGGGAGAATAACAAAATGGAACCAATTTTATTATATGACACCACCTTGAGGGACGGGGCTCAGGGAGAAAACATCAATTTCAGTGCTGAAGAAATGATAAAAATTGCACAGAGGATTGATGACCTTGGAATACATTACATAGAGGGTGGCTGGCCAGGTTCCAATCCCAGGGACAAGCGCTTTTTTGAGCTTGCGAAAAATATTAAATTTCAAAACGCCCGTCTCAGCGCATTCGGCTCTACTCGAAGACCTGGAATTACTGCTGATGAGGATCAAAATTTAAAAGCCCTTATTAAAAGCTGCACTCCTGCTGTAACAATATTCGGCAAAACCTGGGATCTTCATGTTGAGCAGGTCATGGACAATACCCTGCAAGAAAATATTGCTATGATAACAGATAGTGTCGAGTTTCTTAAAAGAAATGGTCGGGAAGTTATTTACGATGCCGAGCACTTTTTTGATGGGTATTTGGCAAATAGAGAATATGCTTTACAGACTCTTATAGCAGCTATAGATGGTGGAGCTGAGACAGTTGTTCCCTGTGATACAAATGGTGGAACACTGCCGGATGATATAGAAACCATTATGATTGATGTGTATAATACTCTCAATAAGTACAGGGAAAAAACAAATTCTCTACCGATTAAAATAGGAATCCATACTCACAACGACAGCGGCCTTGCTGTTGCTAATTCCATTGCAGCTATACGCCATGGCGCTGTTATGGTGCAGGGGACGATAAATGGATATGGAGAAAGATGCGGGAATGCGGATCTTACTTCTATCATACCTATTCTCAGTCTGAAAATGAATCGTCAATGTATTTCCAAAGAAAATCTGGCAAAACTCAAAAATATATCCAGGTTTGTAAGTGAATCCGCAAACATGACTCCCCTTAATTCAAGGCCTTTTGTCGGCAAAAGCGCTTTTGCCCATAAAGGTGGTATTCATGTAAGCGCTATAATGAAAGAACCCAGGGCTTATGAACATATGAATCCTGAATTAGTAGGGAATGAACGCCGCGTACTGATATCTGATCTCGCCGGTAAAAGCAATGTGGAATATAAAGCCAAAGAACTTGGCATAGAGCTTGGAGCAAACGGTTTTGACAGCCGCAAAATCGTTTCGGAAATAAAGCGTCTGGAAGAAAAAGGTTACCAGTTTGAAGTGGCTGACGGGTCATTCAAAATAATGATGGAAAAATTTACAAAACAGTTTAAACCGCTGTTTGAACTTAAATCCTTTAGAGTCCACATTGAAAAGGAAAAAGATCGCCCATGTTCTGCTCATGCAACGATAAAGATATCTGTAAATGGCACTGAAGAAATTACCGCTGCAGAAGGAAATGGACCGGTAGGCGCTCTGGATAACGCTCTGCGCAAAGCTCTTGAAAAATTCTATATAGCAGACATGGATTCCATGCACCTTGTAGACTATAAGGTTAGAGTAATTGATGCATGGGAAGGGACCGCTGCAAAAGTAAGGGTTTTAATAGAATCGCGTGATGAAGATCGTATCTGGAGTACAATCGGCGTTTCAGAAGATATAATTGAGGCAAGCTGGCAGGCACTTGCAGACAGTTTTCAGTATAAACTTTCAAAAGAAAGATCTTAATATAGTCGAGAGGTTAACTATTCACCCACTAGACTATAGTCTGCACCATATGACTTTGCGATATTAACATAACATAAGTCTATGTAATATATAGAATTAATTTTTATATTTACCCTATAGTCATATTGTACAGGCTATAATATCAATAAGTATTGAGCAAATTTATGAATGAAAGAGTAATAATTTTTGATACTACATTAAGAGATGGTGAGCAGTCTCCTGGAGCAAGCATGAATACCGGAGAAAAGATGCGGCTCGCCACACAGTTGGAAAAACTCGGCATCGATGTGCTGGAGGCAGGCTTCCCTGCCGCATCTGAGGGAGATTTTGAGGCAGTTTCACAAATCGCAGGAAGTGTAAAAAATATCGAAGTGGCTGCACTGGCAAGAACACACAAAAATGATATTGACCGCGCCTGGGCTGCAATTTGCCATGCAAAAAATCCCAGGATTCATACCTTTTTAGCCACTTCAGATATTCATATGAAATACAAGCTGAAAATGAGTAGAGAAGAAGTGGTTAAAACCGCTTTTGAGACAGTCAAATATGCTAAATCTCTTACCGACAGCGTTGAATTTTCAGCAGAAGATGGCTCGCGGAGTGACCGTGACTTTCTTTGCAAAGTTTTTGAGGCGGCAATTGAAGCCGGGGCTACTACTCTTAACCTTCCTGATACAGTGGGATATGCTATTCCACAAGAATTTGGTGATCTTGTAAAATATGTTATAGCACACACCTCAAATATACATAAAGCTGTCCTGAGTGTTCACTGCCATAATGATCTTGGCCTTGCCACTGCAAATACTCTTGCAGCATTATACGCCGGAGCTAGACAAGCAGAGGTAACCGTAAATGGAATAGGAGAAAGAGCTGGCAATACTTCGCTTGAAGAAGTAGTAATGGCGCTGCACACAAGACCCAATTTTTTTCCTGTTTACACCAATATAAATACCGAACATATTTATCCGACAAGCCGGCGTGTAAGCATGATAACCGGAATTATGGTTCAACCGAACAAGGCCATTGTAGGAGCCAATGCATTTGTCCACGAAGCTGGAATCCATCAGGATGGCATGCTGAAGAATCCCATGACATATGAAATTATGAAGCCTGAAATCATAGGGCTGAGTACCAATAAGCTTGTATTTGGGAAACATTCCGGCAGACATGCGCTACGCTCACATTTAAAGGAATTAGGATACAATCTTAGTGATGAAGAGTTAAAGCTTGTATTTAAAAAATTCAAGGAGCTTGCTGACAAGAAAAAACATGTTTTAGATGAAGATCTGGAAGTCATTGTTACTGAAGGCATTTTAAGAACAGCAGAAGTCTTTAATCTTGAATATCTTCATGTTTCAAGCGGAACAACAGTTAAGCCGAGTGCAAATGTTAAACTCAAAATAAATGAAAGATCTGCAGAAGGCTCCGGATCCGGAAATGGCCCGATAGATGCTGCCTATAACGTTATTGCAAAACTTACAGGTTCAAAATCAGAATTATTAAAGTTTTCCGTCAGCGCCATCAGTGGAGGTACAGATGCACAGGGCGAAGTTACTGTACGATTAAAAGAAAACGGACTTATTGCTCTCGGCAGGGGAACTGATCCAGATATTATCACAGCCAGCGCCAAAGCTTATATCAATGGACTTAACCGACTGGAATACTTAAAAGCAAATCCCATAGAAACTGTAATGGTCAAGTAAAAACGGACACTTTATGTTAAGCTGCTTTGCGGCATAGTTTTTTTTCATAGGCTAACGGGGTTTTATAACCCAGTGTCGAATGCAGCCGAATTGAGTTATAGCAGGAGATGTAATCAAGAACCTGCATCTCCGCAGACCGCCTTGTAACAAACCTGTAATATGACAACCGTTCTGATTTCAGACTCCGGAAAAATCTTTCAGTCGGGGCATTGTCCCGGCAGTTTCCTTTGCGGCTCATACTTGCCACCATGCCATACTGATTCAGTCGTTTTCGGTAATCATGGCATGCTGCATACTGGCTCCCCCTGTCCGAATGGTGGATTAGCCAGGCTGGTGGCTTCCTGTGCCAATATGCCATGGCTAAGGCGTCCATGGTGGTCAACTGTTTTTTCATTCGCTTGTTCATGGCCCAGCCGACGATCTGGCGAGAGTATAGATCAGCACCACGGCCAGATAAAACCAGCCTTCAAGGGTCTACTTTACTACGGAGGTATCATGAAAGCCACAGCAAAAGATCTGAGGTTTCATTCAAAAGAACTCATTGATTCTGTCAGAAGAGGTGAAGAGGTCGTTATCACTTTCCGTGGAAAGCCCTGCGCCAAGCTTGTTCCCTACCAGGAATTTAAGAATAAAACAGAAGAAAATGAAGTGTTCGGAATATGGTGCTCCCCATTGTCAAGACAAAAAAAGTATAAAATTAAGGTGGATTTTTGTGTAAACTATTTACAGTTTTTTACTAGTTTTACTTATCTATTCAATGGTAAAAG
>JAJSZP010000183.1 GCA_030262775.1 Deltaproteobacteria bacterium
GTGGAGCCAGGGATAATCTTTCTGGGACTGGTTATGGATACACTATCTGGGCGAACTCCTCTTTATCGTTTAGATGAATTTTTTCAAGATCAGGATACAGAACTATTTTTAATGAACTTCAGGTATCAAAAAACACAATTCGGATAATGCCGTGTTTAGCTTAGCTTTTTATAATCTGTATAAAAAAGTTTGGAAAGTAAGTGGAGATGAGGGGGCTTGAACCCCTGACCTCAGCATTGCGAACGCTGCGCTCTCCCAACTGAGCTACATCCCCACAAGATGATTTGAGTGTAACCTTTTTGCGTAACTATCAATTATAGCAGTAACTATTTGAAAGGCTTAAAAATAAAAACGGTAGACATCCTTCCTTCAATTTATTGCGATATTGGTGAAAAACTAACATCTAATAAGGAGCCTATTACATTGCTTCGTAAATTAACCAAAGGAATAAATTCAACTACTTGCAATGTGGGCATATGCGCTGTGGTTGTGGATGGACTCAAAATTTTCAGCACTTACGGAAAACCAGGTTACATTATCGTCTTCTTTAAGCTTTATGGCTATATCCCTTACAATATCTTCAACAAACTTCGGATTACTGAACCCGTACTCTGTTATATACTTTTCGTCAACCCGCTTCAGAACAGAATATACTTCGCTTGATCCAGACTTCTCAACAAGTTCGATCATATCTTCTATCCATATAAATTTTTTGAACCTGATGCTAAGCCTGACTTCCCCGCGCTGATTGTGAGCTCCAGCCTCACTTATTTCCTTCGAGCAAGGACACACAGAACAAACAGGAACAATCACTTCTGACACAAAATCAATCTTGCCATCAGGCCCGCTTGATCCTGTAAGCTTACAGATATAGTCCATAAGGCCAGGTGAGTTGCTAACAGGAGCCTTTTTTTCGATAAAATAGGGAAAAGTTACTTCGATGTGAGAAGAAGCGGCATTTAAATGTTTTTTCATCTGCTCAAGAGCATCTGATATTTTTTTTAAAGAAACTTCCGGACGCAAAACGTTGAGAATTTCCACAAAACGGCTCATATGTGTGCCCTTGTATTCGTGGGGCAAATCAACATACATATTTATCGTAGCAACTGTATGCTGGCAACCGTTTCTCCGATCAAGAACAGTTATGGGATATCGAAGATCTTTTATTCCTACCTTATCTATTGTTATCTTGCGGTAATCTCTCTGATTCTGGGTATCTTTCATGCTTCAAGCATATACTCTGTTTTTATATGGCTCATGGCATGGAATATATTACCCTTAATTTTTTTATTGCTGCTGTATAGTCGCTCCAGAAGAGCTTTTATTTCCTGCCGCTTTGAAGTCTTTGCGCTTGGGCATGGATTGACAAAAACCGGAAGTTTCTCTTCAAATGTAAAGCGTTTAATTGTATTTTCATCTACAAAGGCCATGGGCCTGATTATCTTAAATCTTCCCTGAAAAAAAGGCTGGGAAGGAACCATTGTGCTTATCTCTCCAGCATAGCACATATTCAAAAAAAGGGTCTCAATAATATCATCTTTGTTGTGCCCTATTGCAAGTTTATTGCAACCCAGTTCTTCTGCAATTTCAAAAAGCCGTTTTCTGCGAAGCCTTGAGCACAAAAAGCAGGGATTCTCACGATTTTCCATGCTGTGGGCCAAAACTCCATGATCGGTATGGTCAATTCTAAGATTGAAACCAGTTTTATGACAATATTTTTCAAGCTGCTGGCTGAAACCTCCCTTAAATCCCGGATCAATGTAAACAGCAAACAGCTCGTAATTTACCGGTATGCGGTGCTTACGTTCTTCTAAAATCCACATCATTGCCAGACTGTCTTTCCCGCCTGACAGCCCAACCGCTATTCGATCTCCTTCTGATATCATATTATAACGGTGCATGGCTTTGCCGGCAGCTTTGTTCAGCGCCTTATATGTATAACTGTGTTTTGGCAAAACAAGAGGCTTTCTTAATTACTTTCTTCTTTTTTTTCTTCTTTTAAAATTATCTTACCTGCAGCAATTTCTCTCAGAGAAACAACGATATCTTCATTTTTCGCTGAACTTACTAAGTATTCAGAGCCATCACGGACCTGTCTTACGCGCTTAGCAGCCATGTTGCATAGCAAGAAACGGTTTGATACGCGTTTCAGACAGTCTTCAATTGTAATACGTGCCAAAGCAAAACCTCCTTATCTTTTTTTACAATATATCAACCAAGTCATAATATCTTTTTCCACCTGGAGCCAGCAATATAATCTCTTCGCCCGGCTTCTTCCCTATAATTGCTTTTCCGAGCGGAGAAGCAATAGATATTCTGCCCTTTTCTATATCAGACTCACTTGGTCCCACAAGCTGATACTCAAATGTTTCACCTGTATCAATACGTTCAAGAACAACCGTGCTGGCAAATACAGCGCGATCCTTTGGGAGCATGTCGGGATCAATTATATCCGCACTGGCCAACCTATACCCTATTTCCATCAATCGGCCTTCAATGAAGGCCTGTCTGTCTTTGGCTGCTTCAAATTCCGCATTCTCACTAAGATCTCCATGCGCACGGGCCTCTTCAATTGCCTTTATGTTCATGGGCCGATCAATTTTTTTTATCTTTTCTATTTCTTTCTTCAGGGCTTCATAGCCCTCTTTGGTTATAGGTATTCTCTCCAACTCTACCCCCTCAAAACTTACGTAACAATTCGCTGTTCACAGTTAACAGTTGTTGGGTTCTTTATAAATATTTGTCTGCCAAAATTTCTGCTATCTGAACCGTATTGGTTGCGGCGCCTTTTCTGATATTGTCGGCAACAATCCACATATTAATGCCGTTCTGAATTGATTCATCATTGCGTATGCGTCCAACCAGCGTTAAATCCTGGCCTGCAGCATCAATGGCAAGAGGGTAAATATTATTTGCAGGATCATCCATAACTTTAATGCCCGGCTCATTTTCAAGAAGAGATTTTACTTCATCCGCTGAGATATGTTCTTTTGTCTCAATATTGACTGACTCGGAATGGCTATAAAATACAGGGACTCGGACAGTTGTAGCTGTAACCCCTATTGAATCATCTTCAAAAATTTTCCTTGTTTCGTTAACCATCTTCATCTCTTCTTTAGTATAACCGTTTTCCAAAAATACATCTATATGTGGGAGACAATTAAAAGCAATTCTGTGCGGATAAACATTAATTTCATAATCCAAAAAATTAATCATGAAACGGGTCTGATCAAAAAGTTCATCTATTGCCTTCTTCCCTGTTCCAGACACGGCCTGATATGTAGAAACAACAATTCTTTTTATTCCGCATTTTCTATAAACAGGATTAATAGCGACAACCATCTGAATTGTAGAGCAGTTCGGATTCGCTATTATTCCCTTGTTCGTATAATCCGCGACTGCATGAGGATTTACTTCCGGAACAACGAGCGGTACATCAGGATCCATACGCCATGCGCTTGAATTGTCAACAACCACGCAGCCGTCCTTTGCGGCAATAGGAGCAAATTTTTTACTTGTGCCCCCACCTGCTGAAAAGAGCGCAATATCAGCGCCTTTAAAAGAACTCTCTGTCAATTCCTCAACATCAATCAAATCTCCCCTGAAACGGAGCTTGCGACCTGCAGAACGATGAGAGGCTAAAAACTTAACCGAACTTAAGAGAATGTTGCTTTCCTCAAGGCAGGTTATCATCTGATTGCCTACTGCGCCTGTTGCACCTGCAATAGCAACATTAAACTTTTTACCAGACATAAAATTTGTCTCCATATTATTTAGGCTGAAGCTCCCTTCTACCTTCAGCCTATCTTTTAATATAATTTACAACCAAATCCCCGACCTCTTTTGTAGTATATCCCATCCTGCCGGCAGCCACGTCTTTTAAATCATCACGTAACACCTTAATAACGCTCTCTTCGATCATAGAAGCTGCCTCATGCTCGCCGATCGCTTCAAGCATAATATTAGCTGCCATTATGGCTGCTATTGGATTTATTACCTGCTTTCCAGTATACTTGGGAGCAGATCCGCCAATAGGTTCGAACATTGAAACACCATCAGGATTTATATTTCCTCCGGCAGCTATACCCATACCCCCCTGTATAATTGCCGCCAGATCGGTAATTATGTCTCCAAACATGTTGTCCGTCACAATAACATCGAACCATTCCGGGTTTTTAACCATCCACATGCATACTGCATCAACATGTGCATAATCCTTTTCTATATCAGGATACTCTTCTCCAATCTCGTTAAAAACTCTTTCCCAAAGATCAAAAGCAAAAGTAAGTACGTTGGTCTTTCCGCAAAGAGTCAGTCTTTTGGCTTTATTGCGTTTCCTGCAATATTCAAAGGCGTACCTGATACATC
>JAJSZP010000184.1 GCA_030262775.1 Deltaproteobacteria bacterium
ATTCTCCGGGGGTATAACACCTGTCTGATCTTTATAAACAATAGAAAATCCATGCGAGAAATAAAGAGCATCTCCTTCATTAAGGCATGCCTTTACCATTGGCCATGTGGCAACCTGTCCTGCATCTGAAAGCAGCTCCTTAATAATAGTTCCCTTTTTTGCCGCTTCCTCAATGGGCAACAGGGTTTTACCTGAGACAAAACCGTCTGCAAGAGCTTTATTCCAGTATTCATCTCCTTCAAGCTGTCCTATTATTACATTAAAACCGTTATCTTTGAGGTTTAATGCCTGTGCTGGGCCTTGAACTCCATATCCAAGGATAACAATTATTTCATCTTTTAGAACTTCTCTTGCTTTATCCAGAGAAAATTCATCTGCTGTTATTATTTCTTCCACAACTCCACCAAAATCAATTTTTGCCATCGTATTCTCCTATATTGCCTTTATTTATAATTAACGATAATTAACGGTTCACGATTTTTTTGAATGAATTTTGAGCATTCTTCATAATCGTATGAAAGTAGTTGACACTTTTTGGAAATAAATATCAACAAGCTCACTTGGCCACTATGGAGCGTAGCGGAATAGCGGTCAGGTAAAGCGCCTCGTTGGACGAAGCCGCTACGCGGCGGAAAAACATCAGCAATTTTCATTTTAAATAGATATCCTTGTGGGAGCTGCTTTCCAGTCGCGAAAAATCATGGTAGAATGCCACTCACACAGTATCTGGAAACGAACCCAAGCGCATAACTAAAATTGCTGAGAAAAACCTGGTAATGTGTAAAAAAATAGCCTAAGATTGAGTATGATGACTGAAATTATACAATTTCATAAATTTTCCCTAACTCCTTCATATTTCAGGTTATTTTCACAATAATCGCTCTCAAAAAAAGATATTTCCTTATATAATATAGTATACAGACACACCGGGCTTGTCCAACAACCGGATAAGATTGTGGTTCGTTCCTCACACAATCTATCCTTATTCGTTAGGCAAATGACCCTATTCTCAGGCAATAATACGATGTATCGTTATTCTCGTGTCTTCCTCTCATTGTCAAGAATCATTCCGGGCGATGGTGAAATGATTTCGTATCGTCTTTCATGTGTGACGGCGTGTGCGAGAGCCTCTCGGTTTCTGGAAAATGATGACATCGTTTCCCACAAATACCGGTTCAGTCCCCCACTGGCTGGCTATCCAGCCAAAGGTGTCCTTGGAATAAAAACAGATGTGTGTCTCGTCATTTTTATAGTGCCAATTGGCAAACACATCCTGGTCGATCACGAGTTTTGTCATTATTCCCAAATACCCGCCAGCTTTGACGCACCGCCACATTCTTGTCAAGCTGTGTTGAGGACGGTGGACGTGTTCGATCACTTCTGTGGCTGTGACAAAATCGTACTCAATCTCCAACACGGATTCATCTGCGGCATACAACGGATCGTAGATCGCCATGGGATATCCACATTCTTCAAACATCACAGAAAGCGTTGGCCCGGGACCGCAGCCAACGTCTAATCCGCGACTGCCCAAGGGCAATCGATGCATCAGAGGGACACACATCCGAGACAGAAATGTGCGATATCCGAGATCATCCGGAGAGTTTTGATGCAGATCATATCTGGATTTTTCTTCTTCAGCAGAGAGCAACGCCTCGGGTTGCACAAACACCAATCGACAATTACGACACTGAAAATACGCTCTGGTGTTGTCTTGATGATACTCTTTGGCAACTGAACGGCACAATGGGCAGTGCCTGGTTTTTATACACGTCATCGCTCGCCTTTCACAACACAATACGGTCTTAATGTGCGTGTCTCTCGCCAACGTTTGCGTTCACTTGACGGGAACGAACACGATATGTGATTGCTACGCATTGAGGTCTCATGAAATGACTCGTCCTTGAACGTCGCTGATACGTATGTCGTCGTCATATGCTCCTTCCTTAGATCTATAAACTTCTGCATGTCTCTATGTCAAATATACTGCCTAACGTGCTGGTCACCTGTGCCAAAAGCTACCACAAAAATTTTAAAAATGAAAAACTTTAGCGAAACCACACAATTTTTTAAACGCCCCGGCTTTTGGCATCAGGTGCACTGGCTGGTTCGGTGTTTATTGCTGGCATTTCATATTCAATTCGACCGTTTATCCATATTGGTATTTTGTAGTTATTCTTTCTTGCATCCTCAGCGACTTTTGCAGCAGCTCTTTGCAAAGCTTTTAAACCAATTACAGCATATTTATTATGTTTTCTCATGTTATTTACTCCGATTCATCCAGAATAACTGGTACGTTCCCAGAAGTATCGAAAACAATCCAAAAATCAGCTAATTGCTTGTAAACCGTGTTGAAGTTTGCCCAACCTCTTTTAAAACGCCGCCGGATAGCTTGTTTGGGAACATTATGGCCACCCTGGGAAACTCTTAGCTTCACTCGTTCAATTGCGAAATCCGCTGAAGGAACTTTCAGGAAATAGATAACTATCTCGTATCCTTTTTCTTTCCAATCAGTTATCTTCTTAATGTAACCTTTGCCGCTAAACGTTGTTTCAAAAGAAAATGATTCATTTTTCCTAATGCATTCATCTATATGCTCAATCATTAATCTGCCAGCTTCAATTGCCATTTTCGAAGGTTGGAAAGGAGAAAGTCCCTGAGCAATCAAGTCAGCATTAACGAAATTAAGGCATTCCGCCTCAATGGGAAGGAATTCATTTGCGAAAGTTGTTTTTCCTGCCCCATTGGGTCCAGCCAGTATGTAGCACTTCTTTTTCATTGTTGTATTTTTCTATTTCCTGCTTTCACCGAACGTGCGAGTCACCTGCGCCAAAAGCCAATGATGACTTGGCAAAAGAGATGTTTGCTCTGAAATGGCAAAGGCAAAAAACGCCCAGGCTTTTGGTGTCAGGTGCACTGGCTGGTTCGGCTTCTTTCTCAGTTCTTTGATAAGCTTTGGAACCAGACTTTGATCGCCTCTCAATATCTGAGAAATACATGGTTTAGCTCTTCATTCTTTCCATAGAATCCAAATCTGTAATAAAGAATGAAGAGCTGGCACCTATTGTTTCTGTTCGTCCTTTACTGAAATAATTCTTTCTCAATTTTGCTCATGTATTTGTTTGTGTAGAAAAAATCTGGTTCATGCTTGTTGGGACGTACTCTAATGGTAAAATCGGGAGTGTTTGGATTTTCCACATTAAACAATACTAATCCAATGCCAAACACCTGGCACAACGAATCTAACCTCGCTACTTCGTCTTGAGATGACTGTTTGGGAATAACCAAATAGCATTTGTGGCTAAATAACTTATAAGCGCATGCTTGGCCAAAAGCCGTGATGAGTTGGTTGGTCTCTGTTTTGATTTCAGCGGATACGATTTCAACGGGTGCTTGAATAATATCGCTTCTCTTTGATTCCTTTTTCCCAATAACGTCCGGTGTACCCCATTTATCCTTAAAACGATTCCCGCCCAAAGGAATAGAATGCGTAACGTCTTCTATGTCATTCTGGAGCCAGTTGGAGAAAGGCTCGTAGAAGTCTTCTTCTTTAATTTTTTTAGCTTCCTTGGGCTGTACTTCTTTCCTTAGCTCGTCTGTTTCTGGATCTTTGAATTCGACTAACCGAAATAGGCCTCTTGAAGGCTTATAAACCTTTTCAGGAAATTGGCTATCAAGATTCCAGATACTACCGTTAATGGTGTTCCTATTGAGTTTTTCGTCATTTTCAGAGATGAATTTAACTAACTCAGAATACCGCAAACCATCTGGGTTATCTTTTAATAACTCAAATGCCTTGTCCTTGATTTTTTCTGTAACATTCTTTGACATTAACTTTCCTTCTTAGTCCGAACGTCAAATTGAGAAGCGGCGTTTTTTTGCTGTCTCTCTCGAATTTTATTGTTAGGCTTACTCAATAAAATATAAGCTAATCCCCAATTTCTTGATGGCTGCAACGATCTCTTCCATCTGGTACCCATTGATAAAAATTTCATCACCGGTCTTATACCAAATGAATTTCTTGCATTTTTCGACTTCTGGCAATGCTATTCCCCCGTGATGGACAATAGAATGGCGTAGGAATCGTAAATCGCCGAAGATCTGTGATTTTACTTGTTTTAGCTTAACTCCGTGATATACAGCTAATTTGTTTCTGCATGAACTTTCCCAATATTCATAAATAGCAATTAATGCCATGTTTCCAATAAATCTATAATTTTCGCCTTCGGGACTGTTTCGCCTTTTATATTAGAATTTGGATAACCGCGCCCTATGGGCGGGGGTAAAAATAGCTTTGCGTAGAGATCTGCCCAGATGTATTTCCTAATTGAGTTGTTCCCGCAATTCAAAA
>JAJSZP010000185.1 GCA_030262775.1 Deltaproteobacteria bacterium
GATGCAGAGGCTGCTCCATTATTATGTGCCGGTTTGATAGGTTATCGTTCGCTTGTTATGGCAGGTGATGCGGAGCACTTGGGTATCTATGGCTTTGGTGCTGCAGCACATATTGTTGCACAGGTTGCAAAATACAGAGGCCAGAAAATTTATGCTTTTACTCGTCCCGGCGATAATTATGGCCGGCAGTTTGCACTTGAGCTTGGTGCGGAATGGGCAGGTGATTCCACTATGCAACCGCCACACTTGCTTGATGCAGCCATACTTTTTGCTCCGGCAGGCGAGCTTGTTCCTCTATCCCTGAAAGCCCTTGCTAAAGGCGGAACAGTAGTTTGCGCTGGTATTCATATGAGCGATATTCCTTCCTTTCCTTACAGTATATTGTGGGGAGAGCGCAGCATATGCTCGGTGGCAAACCTGACACGCCGCGATGGCGAGGAGTTTCTGGAATTGGCACCTAAGGTGCCTGTGCATACCGAAGTCGAAACATTTCCGCTTGCTGAGGCAAACAAAGCTTTAGCGAGATTGAAAGGCGGCAGGATACGGGGAGCCATAGTTCTTGTAATTGATTGAAATCCAGGCTGAGAACAATCATAATCAAAAGAGAGCTCAATGATGTGTAATGCAAACCATTTTTGGAAACAATTATGACTGAATCAAAGATTGAAGAAATTATTACTATAAAGGAAAACCTGGAACGGGTTCTTGACAATCTTAAGGATGGAATCATAGCTCATGACATAAAAAGGCGTATATTTTTTTTCAACCATGAAGCTGAAAGAATTACAGGTTTCAGCAGAAAAGATGTTCTGGGAAGGGACTGTCATAAAGTATTTGGCGTCCCCCTTTGCGGTGAACACTGTTGTTTCATCAAAGACAACCCTGACATTATGAATAATTATGAATATACGATTAATCTCTTAAACAAAAATGGCGAGATTAAAAACATTGAAATGTCATTTAACAGGATGGATGACGAAAATGGAAAACTCTTTGGGGTTATTGCTTTCCTGCGAGATGTTACTGATATTTTGAGCCTGAAAATAAGAGCAGGAAAGCTAAACAGCTTTGCAAACATCATAGGTCAAGACACAAAAATGCTCCAGCTTTTTCAACAAATTAGAGATGTCGCTGGCTATAATTATCCAGTACATATTTACGGAGAAACAGGCACAGGCAAAGAACTGGTTGCCGCTGCTATTCACAATGAAGGCCGAAGAAGTGGTGCTCCATTTATCGCTATAAATTGCGGAGCATTGCCGGAAAGCCTTATAGAAAGTGAACTTTTTGGGCATGTTAAAGGAGCGTTTTCAGATGCTATACGTGATAAAAAGGGGCGCTTTGAGCTGGCCCACAGGGGCACAATATTTCTGGATGAGGTTACGGAACTTTCAAAAAATGTGCAGGTCAAACTTCTGAGATTTTTGCAGGAAGGTACATTTGAAAAGGTTGGCGGAGAAAAAACAATCTCTGTAAATATCCGAGTTATCAGCGCAACAAACAAAGATCTTAAAAAAGAAGTTCGTAATAAGAATTTCCGGGAGGATCTGTATTACCGTTTAAATGTAATACCTATATCTATACCTCCTCTGGAAATGTTCGTGAGCTTCAAAATGCTATTCAGTTTGCCATTGTAAAATGCAGTGGCAACTTAATTAATTCAGATGAACTCCCTGTTGAGTTGAGAGAAAATAAAAAACCGGCATTAAAACGCGGCCCTTCCAAAAAGCTTGACTTTGAAACAATAAAATCTGCCCTTGAAATAACGGGAGGGAATAAATCAAAGGCTGCCAAGCTTCTCGGAGTGGGAAGAGCCACCTTATACAGATCTTTAGGCGAACATCCTTAAGGAACGTGAACGAAATAACTTCCCCAACTATGCATCACAGCTTCAGGCCACCTTTGCCCGATCTCAAATCCCAAAAATATCAAAATAGCCCGCTATTCCATCAACTTTTGTGATCTGAGATCGAACAAATCTGACCCAAATCTATGCGCCTACTTGTGGAAGTTAATTCGTCCACGTTCCTAAGCATTATAAAGCTCATCTTTAAGCCAGTCTTTAACTTCACCCTCAATAGAATAAACACCTTTATTATGACCGACTGACTCCAGGAACCGTGTTTCTATCCCTTTGGGCATCTTTATTGTAGCAAGCTCAACGCCGTCTTCACTGTTACGACGGATAAGGTATATTACCGGCTCATGCCATGTATTTATTACAAAATAAGTAGAAAAATCTCTCTTTGATCTTATTATGTTTTTACCAAGTGCCGGATTATTACCCCATTCCAGATATGTTGTTACAGCCAATTCCGGTGTCATCTCCCAGTCTATATCATTTATCAGATCAAGATTCTTTTTTATTTCTTCTAATTTCATAATACTGCACCTCCTTTGGTTCGTTTGGTTCGAAGTTGGCAAATAATAAAATAGCTGACTGAATTGTTATTTAACACATTTAACTACAAGTAACTGCAAGCTATGTGCCATTGAGAACAAAAACTTCAATGATGAAATAACATCTTGAATTGTAAGTTCTCAATAAGTTTCGATACCAAACGTCATTTTCGTGAAAACGGGAATTTGGAAAACCCGTAAAAGCACAGGGTTTCCGCCTTCGCTGGAATAACGCTAATATTTATAACACCGAATTTTCTAAGTCACAAAAAATTATTGAGAAGTTACCTTGAATTAAAATAAAAAATTAAGCTATAATTATTTATGGAAAGATACTTGAAATATGTCTCATGATACAATTATGTCTTTAATTTAAAAATGAGACAGAATTTATGATTAGTTTCTCATTATTTTACCTATTGGGTTATAATACTTAAATGATTGATTTAGAAAGGCTACTCAACACTCCCTGGAAACTCTTTGGTGATGCTCTGGCCGCGGAATGGAGGGGCTTTTTATGAAAATAAAAATATTGCGTATCCTGGTTTTGTTTATATTTGTTTTTTCCGCTGTTCAGTTAAAAGCTTCTAACTGCTTTGGGAAAAAATTTTCGGTAATTGCCAGCATTTTTCCGGTCGCAGACATGGTAAAACAGGTTGGAGGCATGTATGTTGATGTGACTACGGTTATTCCTCCTGGCGCAAGTCCTCACACATATGAACCAAAACCAAGTCTGTTAAAAAAGATTTCCGAGGCACGTGTTTTTTTTATGATTGGTGCCGGTCTTGAATTATGGGCAGGAAAATTTGTCAGATTATCAAAAAACCAGCTACATACAGTGAAATTATCCGAAGGAATTTCTCTGATAAAGTTATCAAAACATCATCATGATGACTTTGACCACCATCATGGTGACGAAGATATTTCAGATACAAAGTCGGGCTTTGCCAATCCTCATATATGGCTTGATCCTAACATGGCGAAATTGATGGTTAATAAAATTATTTCAGTCCTTTGCAAGATTGATAACAAGCACATGAAATACTATGAGCACAATGGATTAGCGTATTTAGATAAATTGGATGAACTCCATTGCCTGATAAGTTTAACAGTTGAAAAATTCAAAATTATAAAATATGTTTGCTTTCATCCTGCATGGGATTACTTTGCAAGACGATATGGACTTGAATCTGTTGGTGTGATTGAAGCGGCTCCCGGAAGAAACCCTACGCCAAGAAGTATAAAGAAAATCGTTTCTCTTATAATAAAGCATAATATTCGGGCTGTGTTTGCTGAACCACAGTTGAATCCAAAGGTTGCAGAAGTAATTGCCAGGGAAGCGAATGTTAAAGTACTTTTTCTTGATCCAATGGGCGGCCCGGATATAAAAGGCCGCAGCAGCTATTTTGACCTTATGAAATATAACCTTGGGATTTTGCAGGAGGCAATGCTTTGAAAGACCATAAAACAGATATTGGAAATAAAAAGGCCGTTTATGCGGACCTTCAAGATGTCTGGGTCAGTTATTACAATAAATGGGTGCTGAAGTCTATATACTTAAAGTGCTACCAGGGTGAAATCTTTGGCATAGTAGGCCCCAATGGTGGTGGAAAATCAACCCTGCTTAAAGTTATTTTAGGACTTGTTCGTCCTCAAAAAGGTGTGGTAAAATTATTTGGCCATAGGCCTGACAAGCATACCAGGCTTGAAGTCGGATATCTGCCCCAGATTTCTAAAGCTGACAGATCTTTTCCTGTTACAGCTCTGGATGTAGTCTTAATGGGCTTATATAACAGGGTTGGTTTTTTTAAACGACCAGGAAGCAAAAGCAGGGAAGTTGCAATGGAGATGCTGGCCAGGATAAATATGGCTGACCATGCAGAAAAACCTTTTGGAATTCTATCCGGAGGCCAGCAGCAGAGAGTTCA
>JAJSZP010000186.1 GCA_030262775.1 Deltaproteobacteria bacterium
GACCATAAATAATTTGATATTAACTGTGTGCTGAAAAGTATTGTAATAGCAGATACCCATATTATCGTAGTATGAAGATTTTTAAATTTAAAACAAAAAGGCATCAATGAGATTGCTATTAAAAGTAAAACATTTATGTAATTTGTATTATAAAAATTTATAGAATAAGCTCCTAACAAAGCACAAGAAGGCAATATAAGGAATAAACTAATTTGTGATAGACTTAACTCTAATTTCTCATCCGTTGTATTAAACTCATTATATCTGAAAAAACAGACAAGCAGCAATGTTGCTAAAATAATATTATATGTCACAAAAAGGGAATTGAAAGAAATTGTTTTAAAATTAAATATAAAACTTGTTTCATTTAAGATAAGACCTAATAAAATGTTAAAAAACATACTCAACCCGATTACTAAAAGTATGTTAAGTATACGATCAATGTTGTGGATTTTTAAGATCTTGAGAATTATAAAACCAGGGATAAATGTAAGAATGAAAAAACCAAGCAGTTGCGGTAGTATCGGGATTTTAAATAGGAAGATGTCCAAAAGAACTAAATTATCATATACCAATAAAACCGAAAGGATAACCAATACAAACTTTCTGGTCTCCCAATCGTTCAATTTAAATATATCAGGAATTCTCATTTATTCCTCTTCATCACAAATTTCTTTATATAGTTCAATATATTTTTTCCCTATATTAGCCCATGATATTTCTCGTGCTTTTTTACGGACATTGTCTTCCATCTTACTTTTAAGTGTTTCATCTTTTAAAATTTTTATGATGGATTTTGCTAAAACTTTGAAGTCTTTTGGTGGCACAAGGTAGCCTGTTTCACCATCTTCGATAAGCTCGTTAAAACCACCAACATCACTTGCTACTACTGGTTTGTCGAATGCGTATGCTATATTGAGAACACCGCTTTGTCCGCTCATTTTTGAGTATGGGAGCACCACTATCTCAGCTCGTTGAAATAATTCACACACTTGTTCATCAGGAACAAATTCATTGTATACCTCTAATCTCGATTTATTACTTTCATTTATTAAATTACGGTATTGAGATAAATCACCTTCCCCTGCAATTATAACTTTTATATCAGGTATTTCTTCAGCTATGAGTGGAATTGCCTCGATAAGATATTCTAATCCTTTATATTTTCTTATATTACCAAAAAAAAGAATACAATTTTTTTGAGGTGAAATTCTATTACTATTACTTTTGAAGAAGGTATATGTGCCATGCGGTATAATTGTCACCATTTCATCATGAATTTTTTTAACTTTAAGTAATGCGTCTTTATCGTTTTTAGTATGCACGATTATTTTATTAAATTTGATGAATTTCTCTGAAAGATTGAGAATATTTTCTTCTAATAATTTTATTTTTAAACCTGAGTTCGAATATATGCCATGTTTAGTAAAAACAATAGGATAGATTTTATCAAGTTTATATAGGAATATGAAAAAAGAAAGCTGAGGTATCAATGGGGTTGTTATGTGAATTATGTCTGGTTTTAATTTATTTATTATTTTAATATTTTTAAATGTTAGAAAATTTGAAATGTTTTTAAAAGAAAATGCCGTATTTAAGTTATTTATTGAAAAGGATAATGTATCAAATATTTTCATCACTTTTACATTCTTTGAAAAATATTCACTTTGAATATCTTCACTTCCTAAAACAATTGTATCAGCATATTCAGATGTTGAATTCACAAGTTCTGCCGTGTAATGTGGCATTCCACCCCAGTCATATGGAAGAATATAGATAATCTTCATTACAATATCCTCATACAATCATCTCAGATTTAAGAAATTCGCCTACATTTTTATCAAATTGCCTTTTTGTATAATCTGTGCCCAATATTATTTCGTTCATCCTAACATCATTATCTAAAGAAATATCCAGATTTTTTTTCAAGAGTGTTGAATAAGATGAATTGAGATAATCAGGAAATATATAAGAATAAGCAACCAGGGAATTGTGAAAATGTGGAGTAAATTCAGCAAGGTTGTTATTAATTAAAGAAGAGATTACTTCTTCGCGATTTTTAGGACAGATTAATGGTTCTTCAATTTCCTGAAATTTGCTCAGAATATTTACGGAATGAATAGATGCTTTATCTTCCAATCCAAATTCAAAAATTAATTTATCCTTTATTTTATATAAATAATGAACAGTTTTCACCTTTTCAAGTAAGCTACTTAGCTTTTTTGTATAATCATGTTTGAATGAATAATTACATACGGCAATGTTCGTAGGGTAACTGAAAACTTTTCCATCTTTGATTATAACCTTGTCATCGCCTATAAAGGAATAATCCATTTTATTAAGATAATATGCTGCAATAGTCCTTTTTGAAGCACCACTGCGACCCGCAAATAATATTGCTTTTTTCTCATGAGAAACAGCAGCAGAGTGTGATAGGCAATATCCTCTTTCAGCCAATTTTAGATCTATTAAAGGTTCCATATATGCAATCTGTGGAAAGTAATATGGCGAAAATAATGCCTTGGGAGGCAAACGATTCCAACAAAAATTAATAATTGTTTTTTCCTTGCCGATTCCCTGAAATTCAACATGCCAGGAAAAAAATCCATGTTGTTCTTTAAAGTATAAATAATTTTTTTTAATATAATATTTATGGAAAACAACATCACATTCTTCATTATTTGGTTTGAAAGGTGTAATATTTAAGATAATGGATGGATTATCAACATGATCCACCTTAAAATAAGAATAAGGAAAATTGTAACTATAAATCAAATTCTTCTTCTTATTATATCTAACCTGAAATTTCATAATTCCATGTAAATCATAGTGCTGAATAAATTTATACCGTTCAGGTTCTGTAAATTGCATATCACTCACCAAAAAATTTCTTTTTCTAACCATTCATTAACAAGATTATAATCATTTGGACCTAATCTAACTTCATAAGCTTCAAGGTTCTTTGGAATGTTATCTTTTAGATTTTTCATATATATATTATGATGCTCAACTAATTCGTTATCAGGATAAATTGTAGAATATATATCTATGTGTCGCTGAAACCTTCGGTTTTCAAAAATTTGATTGGTGTATAATTTTTTAACAACTGTATCTGTATCAATCTCTGAGATTTGAAATTTTTTACTCGGTTGTAAACAAACTACTGTCTTAAGATTAGAACTATCCTGTATACGTTGTGGAAAAACATTTTTAGATTCTAAATAAAAAACTCCATCTATATATCCTAAACTGAACTTATTAATTAATTCGTTCATTAATAATTTCATTTTAGATTTTTTATCAATAATATTTGCTACATATTGAGAATTTGCACGTTTAAATCCAACACATTCAGGGAATCCAAAAACTTTTCCATTATTTAAAATAATCCGGTCATCTCCCATAAAATCAAAACCATTTTTCAAGCTAAAAAGTGAAAATGAGGTTTTCCCTGAACCACCCGGGCCAGTAAACAATATTGCGTCACCATCTTTACTTGCAGAAGATGCATGTAGCGCCGGATATCCATTACGATTCAATAGTAAATAGACTACGAAGTCTATAATTTGCATATGAATAACGCGATTAGCGGGGAGATTTGGGTGGATACGAAGCAAAATTGGAGTTTCATTTTTTTCAAAATTTGAAAATTCAAAACGATATTTTGCAATTTTGTATGAAGACTCTCTAAAAAGATAGCTTTTTTTTATTTTATAAATATCTTTTTCTATAATCTTACAGTTTTTTTTTGGAGAAAAATTGCCCATTTCAATTGTTAAATCTGTTGAATTCTGGTTTATATTAGGTTTGTAAAAGTAGTTATAATCTTTTTCAAATAAACTTATCTTACGTGCCGGTAAGGTTCTATAATCTTTTAATACGATTGTTATTATGTCGTGTATTGAATAATATTTTTTCTTCATGATATCTTCCTTAAATTTCATAAAATCTTCCTTGTTCCAATCGCAAGCTGAAGTTCAGTAATTTTATCTCATGGTTTTTCTTAACAACCGCAGCATGAGACAACCATATCGGATAGTAGAGAGTTCCATCCCTTTTAGTATCTTGCCATCGAGTTCTTCTGCTGAAATAAGAGAAGTAAGGTGGATTCAGCAAATAATTCTTCATTTTTCCCTCCCAATGTAATTAAGAAACTTAATTGCAGAACTAAAAATCCCTTTCAATTCGTGAAATCCATTTTTCCTAAGAACATTACTCATAGCTACTGGAATATAAGAAGGATTCAGATAATATTCCTTCAATGCTCTATCCACATAATTTTCTATATTATCTTTTGTAAATTCAGGGTATGAGATAATACATTTT
>JAJSZP010000187.1 GCA_030262775.1 Deltaproteobacteria bacterium
AAAACCCAAATGTTTTTGAGAATAACTTTTCTTTGGCAAAAGTCGCTTAACTGGGTGTCCATTTTTACTTGACCAGATCAAATTGCCAAAGCAAGGCTAAGGCCAATATTGGTCAATAGTAATAATGACGAAAAACTGGACCAGGACGAAGTTTTCTTGTGCAAATAATATCCACTTAATATTGCTGAGAAGAGCGCTCCAATAATTATTCCGTCAATACCCGCATTCGACATAAATCCAGCTATAGACGGCAGGGAAATTCCTAAAACAGCCAGACCAGCTATTGAATTAAGAGGAGTTCTAAAGAGACAATAAATATTTCTATAGAAAGATTCAAAAGAAAGAATTTTTAATGTTTTCATAACAGAGTTCTTTTGTATAGCAGTTGTTTCTCACGAATATTTCTTATTCAATTTTTCTTTGGTACTACTTCCATTAACTCCTTGAGATAGCGTTTTGTTGCCTGATTTTATTTAATAAGACGTACCAGCCAGTGAATTCTTATAATATTTTGTAAAATTTTATCAGAGATTGCGGTTTGTTCTCAGGCAGCCATCCCTTTCTACTAACGGGTTCTGTCATCTGGAGGTTATAATAGTAAATACTTTTAGGATTAAGATTGCCGGATGGAGAAAAAAATTAGTTGCAGGTATTTTCTGTATTTTTAGCAGATAGATATGAATGTACGAATAGAAAAACTTATTTATTCACTCGTAAAATAAAAGGATTGAATCTGGGTTTTTAAAAATATATCTTTAATTTTTTCTATGCCCGATTCTTCCAGTTCTTCAATTTTCATATCGATATCTTCAATAACCTCTTGAGAGGCTATAAGATAAAACGTTTCATGTCCGCTGTTTTTATTAACCTGGAGCCAGCACGTTTTGGGGAAACTATAGTTTTTATCTGGTTTGATATTGAGAGCGTCCTCTTGGAAAACAAGATTTAAATTCCCATTGCTGTCTAAATATATCAAATAAATATAAGCTTTTTTTGTAAGTTTAAAATTTATCCTGTACTGATCGCCCGAATTGAGCACTTCTCCATTTTCTATCTCAAGTTCATTGTAATCTTTGGCCAAAATGTCAGATCCTGCTGTTAAAGGCATGTTGTAAGCGTTGGTTGACATCAATGGTTTTTTTACAAGAATATCAAGCTTGGCTGAAAAAGGGGTTTCTAAGTAGTGTATGCTGAAAATTATTGCTGCCAGGTAACAGGCAGTATATACCATTACCGGAGCATGTCTGATGAACATAGAAAAGCGAGAAGAAATAATTTCCGAAATATAAAGAGTTATTTTAGGTTTAACCAGGGCTTTAGCTCTATTAACCATTTTATTTGTGACTAAAGTTTTTCTGGTCGGACAATAAGAACTCTCTGCTTGCGAAAAACACAAAAGGTTTTCAGTGCATTTTTTACAAACCAGAAGATGTTCTTCAATATGCTCAATATCATTTTGAGATAAATTGTCCTTAAGGTAAGCAACTAAGAGTTCATCATCAGGGCATTTTGAAGGTTTTGTATTTAGCTTTTTGTATTTGCTAAAGACATTCTTAACTGTTGCGTCAAATTTATCTGTTTGTGTATTCATGACATCCTTATAATATATGACGTTCTAGCCTTTAAAATCTTATAAAATTTTTTCAACTAATTTTTTCAATTTTTTTCTGACTCTGTTTTTTAGCTGATAAACGTTATTTGTGGAAGTGTTCATTGTATTTGCTATTTCACTTGATGAAAGCTCACGGCAGTAACAAAGCTCTATAAAAAGCCGTTCTGTTGTACTCATATCATTTTTTATTTGCTCGAGGATACGCTTTTCCTCTTTTTGCTCAAAAAGCTCACTCGGCAGCGGGTTTTCGCTGATTATGTTTTCCTTTAGCGATATTTCCTCTTGAGTCGCTCCGTTTAATGAAAGATGCTTTGATTGTTTTCTCAAATAATCAATTGTTGCCCTGACCGCTATCATGTGAAGCCAGCTTGAGAGTTTACATCTCCATTGAAATTGACGGAGCTTTTTATAATTCTTTTCGATAAGAGAAAGAAAAACGGTATGAAATAAATCGTCAACCACTTGGTTTTCAGGAACAGTTGAATACTTTCTTAAGGTATTAACTATGGCATGACAGATAAGGCGGCTATACTTTTCAACAAATATATCCCAAGCCTGCTTATCTTGTGCAAGGCATGCTATTATTAGCTTGGTGTCGCTGTGCATCCGGTTTTATCCTGTTTTAAAGGCTTCAGACAGGGTTGCGGGGTTGCGGGTTGCGGGACATTCTATACTCCTTATGTCAAGAAATTTATAATAGTTGTGATATCAATTAGTTAGAATGCCCTGCATCTTTTAAGCGCACTCCACCTGTTGTAAATGAAACAAATTTTTCGGCGATTTTCTCTCTTTTCAGCGAACACCCCAGCTAATCGTTACGTCTATCCGGCATCCCATATGTTTACATGAGTGCCAATCATTCCTTATCCAGCATAGGGGTTCAGAGAGAGGCCCTTTATTGTCCCTCCCGAGATCCAAAAATGGTCTCAACGTTCCTGATAGGGCTCTCCCGCCGAAGACAACAACTGTTATTTTTTATTCAGATAGTTTGGATTAAACGGCTCCTTTTTCTTCATTAAAGTCCAGGCTATAATCAACATTTTAGCCGCAAGTTTTACTCTCATTTTGGTCTTGATTCCCTGTTCACGTTCTCTTCCACGAAGTAGATTAGTGTAATAATTAATGAAGTAACTGTTGCGGGTAGAGGCAACAAATGCAGCTTGATATAAAGCATAACGAAGCGTGCTGCTTCCTTTTTTTGATATTACAGGAACAGCACTGAGGCTTGTTTTGCCGCTGCGATTTGCGTTTAGATCGTACCCTGACATTTTGAGAACCTGTTTTCTGTTGTTAAACCGAAACGGATCCCCGATGGTCGCTAAAACAATAGATGATACATATGGGCCAAAGCCTGGGATTGTTAACATCCAACTGTATTCAGGTAAGCCAAGACTTACATCCTCGATTAAATCTTCGGTTTTTTTTATAACCTGACGAACCTGTTTGAGTTTATCAACCAGAACCTGTGCTTCAAACTCAGAAGCTTGCCCCATCGGACATCCGACAGATTCAGAGGATATACTATGGATTTTACGAAGCCGCTGTTTTTGCGCTATTCCCCTTTCTCTGGTAGTTACCATCTGAAAAAACTTATTGAACTCCATGCCTGCAATCTTGCCTGGTTCCAGACACCAGCGGACAATTGCCAGGTTTTCGGTTTCGCATTGCCCATAGAACCTGTCAAGTTCCGGGAAGTACTTAGCTAAGAGATTATTGCGAATCCGCATTCTCAGGCTGTGATCTTCTTTCTTTAAACGCTTTCGAAGAGATAACAGGTTCCGCAGTTCGTTTATGTCCGGCAACGGAAATTCATAAAAAAGACATTTGCCTTGAGAAATCAGGTCTGCAATATTGGCTGCACACTTGGTGTCATGTTTATCCCAACGCCCATCTAAAAGCTCCCGGTTCCTCTTGACCGCAACTCCTGAGACAAGAACAACGTTATGATCGCATCTGATTAAGTGCGTTGCTAACGGCTTGTGGTAATTGCCGGTTGGTTCTAAACCGAACACTATCTTTGAAAGGCAGTTTTGAACTCTGATAGCCTCAGTTCGTGCAAGCAGCTTGGAATAACCATCCATGTTGTTTTCAAAGATCAGTCTTTTTAAAAGAGTTTTGCCGGTGGCTGTACCAAAAAACGCATAATGTTTATCCTTGGCCACATCAATACCAACAATCATGTGGTCTTCCGAGCCACGGATTTCGTTTCTTAATTGACAATATTTCTCATGCCTGATAATTTCTTTACCGTTCATTATAACCTCCTCTTAGCATATTTAAGGGTTAAAAAGTTTGCAGCTTTATGCTATCAGGAGGTTATTTTTTTACTATGACTTAAATCATTTTTCTCTGCTATACCATAGGTACTCTCAGAGGTATAACCCTTTGATGTTTTAATATATAACGTACCTTGATATATTGATAAATCATACAATATATGTTTCTCAAGAAATAGCGATAAGAAATCAATAAACCAAGGATGTCCCATATTTCTGGGTCTTATTCATATATGCCTTTTTGTTGGAATATTTATTTCTTGTTTAAAAAATGACTAATCTATCATTAAGAGCGACGGCAAAACGCCGCCGCGCTTTATGCTGAGTGTTCGGCCCAATATGAAATATCTCAAGATCCATACATTAAAAAAAGGGTGGCAAGATCGAGATGAAATCATGCTACATGCTGTATTTCAAATCTTAGTGG
>JAJSZP010000188.1 GCA_030262775.1 Deltaproteobacteria bacterium
CCAAAGCAATGGCAAGAATTTTAATGGCAGATAAAAATCTGTCGGTAAAAAAGATTTGTGACCGTTTGGGAATCGCAAAAAGCACGCTCTATAAATATGCGAAGCCTGTTAATAGCTGATCTTTACTTGTTTTTTAGCGAAACCGTAGGTTTCTGTTCAAATGCCCGCTGGTCCAAAGTGCAACAGGGTAAATTTAAAAAGAGTTGATACAAGCGGCCGCCTCATGAATTTTTTAAACCGGTGAACGGATCCTGATTAAGAAAATCCTGCTCTATTGCACAATTCAAATTCTTGATATGAGGATTTATCGTTTCATTATTTTGCTTAATATCTGGCTATTATGCACTTGTTTAATTGCCTATCGTGAATTAAAATAAACATATGTTTCACCTTTTTATAGTGCCAATAGGAGAAACCATGGATCCAATTAGTACCGCAATTATTGCGGCCGCCTCCGCCGGTATTACCAGCGGTATGTCAGCCGTTGGCAAAGAAACAATTTTGGATGCTTACAAAAGCATTAAAAACGCAATACAATTAAGGTTTGGCAAAGACAATAATATTTCCAAGAGCATCACGGATCTTGAGGCTAATCCTGAATCAAGGGGTAGCCAGTTGCTGCTTGCTGAGCACATAGCGACCGCAGAGGCCAACCAGGATCCCGATGTTCTTAAAGTAGCGCAGAAGTTGACGGAAGCGTTGCAAAGCATAGAGACGGGTCGAAAAGCCATCGCCAAGTTTCAAGTTGATGCCAGGAACATTCAAGTTGGCATTAAGGGCGACCATGTCCATGTCGAAGGCGGGATCAATTACCGCAACTATAATATCCCACTGCCCCCCAAAATAGCCCCTGAAGAATTAAATCGAGCTTTAAATAAACTGGAGTCTCTGCCAACTGATCAAATTCCCGAGATAAATACGCTACCTTCCAGCTCCCGAATGCCATTTATCCCTAATCATCTTTTTGTCGGCCGTCAGCAGGATTTGATACAGATAGCCAAAGCACTTAAAGGTGGACAAACAGTCGCTATTAGTCAGATTGTCGTTGCTACTGGGATGGGCGGGATTGGTAAAACGCAACTTGCCTGTGAATTCGTTCACCGGTACGGGCAGTATTTCGCGGGTGGCGTTTACTGGCTGAACCTTGAAAATTCAAAGGCAGTGCCGGCAGAGGTCGCTGCTTGTAGCCGGCCCGGCGAAGAGGGGTTGGAGCCGCAAACACAGATCCGCCTGGTACTATCGACATGGCAGAGTGCGATGCCGCGATTGCTGGTGTTCGATAACTGTGAAGACACAGAGTTGCTATCCAAATGGCGCCCGCCGACCGGTGGCTGCCGAATTCTTGTGACAAGTCGCAAGAGCAAATGGGATCAAGCGTTGAATGTTGATTTACTGCCTTTGGGCGTGTTGGCCCGCAATGAAAGTGTTTCATTATTGAAACAGCTTTCAAAAAGTATATCCACCGATGAGGCTGTTAAAATTGCAGAGGAGCTGGGAGATCTGCCATTGGCACTGCATTTAGCAGGAAGCTTTTTATGCGAATATGGAAAAGTCATTTCGCCGGCAGATTACCTTTGTCAACTAAAAGATGAAACTTTGCTCGATCATCCTTCGCTTACAGGCAGGGGGTCCAACTTTTCTCCAACGGGGCATGAGCTTCACGTTGCCAGGACCTTTGCATTGAGCTATGGCAAGCTCAATGCGGACGATTCTGTGGATGAACTTGCCATGCATATTCTGGCTCGGACAGCCTGTCTTGCCTCTGGCATTTCGATTCCAAGAGATTTGCTTCTAAATACGATGGATTACTCAGAAGATAATTTTGAGACCACCCTTCAGATCGAAGATGCACTTAAGCGGCTTGGCAATTTGGGCTTTATGGAGATTGAGCAGGAAGGGTCGATAGTGATGCATCGGCTGGTCGCATCGTTTGTTCAAAATTTGCAGCGTGATTCAGAAGCACAAGCAGCCACAGAGTTAGCGGTTTTAACAGAAGCACGCCAGATCAACAGCACAGGGTGTCCCTCCAGCCTGTTGTCATGGCAGCCTCATTTAAGAATGGTAACAGACAGAGCGCTGAAAAGAGGAGATGAACGAGGCGCTGACTTAAGTAGTGCGTTGGGTTATCACCTACATTCGATTGGCGATTATGAAGGAGCCAGGCCGTATTGAGGTGCGGAACCAATTCCTGCAATATTATGCAAAACCCATTGGTAACTGATCTGCTATTATGTTTCCCTTGGTAACAGGGCAGACATGGTAAAAATAGACTTGAAAAACATTCACTTTTTATTCACCTATAATCTTGGCCTGTCTTCATTTAATCCTGCCAAATTTTTTATTGTTCCTATTTGGACCTAAAGAGACTCTTTTGGTTTTAGCTCAAATAATTTTTCAAAAAACGTATCAAATAGTGCTTCACGTCACACCTATTTTTTCATTTACTGAAAAAATTGTTTAAAAAATATCTTAACTTTATTAGCATTTTATGCTATATAGTTAATATTATGATTCAGTTAAATCTTTTTGAGCCTAGCATCATTAAATTTGATCATCTTGTTGCCGACACTCCGAGGAAAGCATATTATAAAGTTTGGTTGGAATCGTTGATGGGAAAATATTTGGCGAGAAAAGAAAGCGGGACAAAAAAACATACCCTGGACAAACGGATTTGGAAGTTTGACGATTTTGTGCGGGCTGAAAAGTTTTATATCCGGAAAGTGAAGGAGAAAACCAATCCAAACCGAAAATCAAAACGCAAATATGATTTTGCTGCAAAAAAATAAGGAACAGTATTGAGCATAAAAAATCCCAATCATCCGGCAAAAGGAAGCCGGATCACTGTTGAGCCGATCAGAAGACTGTCGGATATCAAATCTATTAAAAAATTAATAACGGATAATCCGAGGAATCATCTTCTTTTTGTTTTGGGAATTAATAACGGACTCAGGGTGGGGGATCTTCTCAAGCTGAAAATTAACGATGTTAGAAAATTAAAGCCGGGCCAGTCGATCGTGATCAGGGAGAGCAAGACCGGGAAGGATAACATCCTGATGATTAACAAGACTGTTTATAAGGCCTTGCGGATATTTTTAGAAAATGCCGGGCCGGATGACGGGGAATATCTTTTTGCCAGCCGGAAGACAAAAAGGCCGCTCACAATCCAGTCGGTTAATGCCCTGGTTAAAAAATGGGCCATGAGAATTAATCTTTCCGGTAATTATGGGGCTCATACTTTACGGAAAACCTTTGGGTATATCCAGAGGACCGAGTTTGGGGTGGGGTTTGAGGTTCTGGCCAAACGGTTTAATCATACCAGTCCGGCGGTTACTATGCGGTATTTGGGACTTACGAGTGATGAGGTTAATGATGTTTTGATGAATGAGATTTGAGGATTACTAATTTTTTATGTTTTGCTCTTATAAGCCACCACCTCAGGTCAGGGAAACGTCATTAAAACGGCTAACTTGTTGATATTTAACGAATTATGCTGAAATCCAAAAAATGGGCTTTTTACGACATTTTCTAATAAAATCAAATACATAATATTAGACTTTGGCCCCTGCACCTCAGGTGGTGGCTTGACAAGGGGTACCTGGAAGGTACGCTTTTAATTCAGGCTTAATTATCCCACAGACCTAATTGTTCAGCCCTTTTATCATTATTTTCTTGCCACCGTACATATTTCCGAATCTGATCTTCGTCCAAGCCAATAGTACTTACACAGTACCCTCTTGACCAGAGATGCCTTCCCCAATACTGTTTTCCGAGTTTCTGATAGCGATGAAACAGATTCAGGGCCATTTTACCTTTCAAAAATCCCATCATGTCAGAGATTGCATACTTTGGTGGAACGGAAAGAATTGCATGGACATGATCCGGTTGTACATTTAGTTCTTCAACCTCAACTAAATCCTTCTGCCGGGCCAACTGATACACCTGTTGCTTAGCATATTCACCTCTCTGGCCATCAAATATTCTGTACCGGTACTTTGGACTGACATTTGCATTCCCATATCGAATGTGATAACTTCTTAAATCTACTCATAATGTACCTCCCAACTTTTCAGATGTACCTTCCAGGAAGGTGCATTATACCTACATAATAAATCACTAATAAACTGGTAGAACCTATTCAGGGTACCACTACCTGAGGTAGTGGTTTAAGCCGATTAATAAAAGATAAGGGGGGTATCCACTTCACTCTCGTACCCCCTATATGTTGTGGTTGATCATCTGTCACCCACGGATGATTTGAGTTCGCGAAATGTGCTCAACATGGACAGCCTGC
>JAJSZP010000189.1 GCA_030262775.1 Deltaproteobacteria bacterium
GCCGGGATTGACGGTGTCCATGTGAGCATTAAGAAGCAGCGGGGGGCATTTGGTATTTCCCTTGAATCTGGCAATAAGATTTCCAGTATTGCTCCCTGTTTTTTCTCCGGCGCTGTCAACAAAAGTTTCTGCGCCCATTGACTCAAGTATTGCTCTGATTTCTCGGCAAATGCGTTTTTCGTCTTTTGAGACGCTGTCAATTTCTACCAGATGAGTGAATGTTTTCAGCAGTCTATCTCTATTTATCATTTTATTAACCTGTATTTTTTTTACGATAGAATCTTTCAAATAACTAAATTATAACCTTTTGATATAATTAGCAAGTTGTTTTCGGTTACAGTTCAGCAGAGAGGCGTAATCTATTTTTTTACCAAACCATTTTTTTAATACTTGTTGAAATAATAATAATATATTATGTAATTTTAGTATCGGAAGTGCGCAGCTCACTGGTGGAGCTCCCGGACTTCAAATCCGGTGTGGGGCGCTAAAACCGTCCCGGGTGGGTTCGATTCCCATGCACTTCCGCCATCCAATTTATTAATCGGCTTAAACCACTACCTCAGGTAGTGGTACCCTGAACAGGTTCTACCCGTTTATTAGTGAGTTATTGAGATGTTACTTATTTTTAGACTAATGCTTTAATATTTTGTAATACTTTAGCGCTTTGAACCTAAGTTGAACGATTTTTTTGTGAAGTCAAGCGCAAAATAACACCAGTAAAATTCTGATATAAGGATTAAACAAAGAAATTCTGATCCCCTGAAAATATTTTTTAAATTTTTGTCTACCAATTGTCAGCGGGCAGCATGCCGCTACAGTTACATGTAACGCAGAACGGCAGGCAATATTTCATAAAGGGTATTTTGGTACAACGCCCCAAAAGGTATATTTTAAAACTTATATGCCGGGATGCATAGGCTTTCGAAGAGATGTGACTACTTTTTACAGGTATCCCGACACTACCCCATACTCAATCTCACCGGGCCTGGCATATCCAGATAATACCGTTCAACACAATGCTGTGTACCAAAAATGACAAATGAGGATATGACTCCGAGCCACTCAAAAAAGTATTCTATCCCGTCGAAGCGCACGAAAAACGATTCCGAACACGTTTTCAAGAAAGCTTCTTTGGCCCACAAAAAAGGCAGACTTGCTGAAGCGGGAAAAGGCTATCTGGAAGTATTGAGAAGAAAGCCTGATTGGGGACAGGTGCTGAATGCGCTTGGAACGGTATTCTTGGACCAGTCCCGGCCGGATAAGGCCAAGAAAGTTTTTGAAAAGGCAGCCGACCTTAGACCTCCCTATTTTCCGGCATGGTATAACCTGGCCAGACTGAAGCAGCGAGAGAACGATCACAAGGGTGCCATAAGTATTTACAGGGCCATGTTGGAAAAGCAGCCTGGTATAGGTGAAGCATGGAATAATTTGGGTGTCGCATATAGGGAAATTGGGGACCAGGATGAAGCCATATCCTGTTTTCGAAGGGCAGTGGCGTTTGCTCCTGACATGGCAGAGGCCTGGAACAACCTTGGCGTGGCACAGGACGAGTTTAATATGATTGGAAACGCTTCAAAGTCATACAGAAAGGCCATTGAGATACGCTCAGATTATGCATCCGCCCACTTTAACCTCGGGATTTCTCTTCAAAAGCTCAGGCGATTCAAGGAAGCCGAGGAACATTACAACAAGGTGCTTGAAACCAAGCCGGATGATGAGGCGGCAAGATTCATGCTCCAAAGCCTGGGGACATCGGCAACACCTGATGCCGCCCCGGTGGAACACGTGCGTAGGATCTTTGATCGGTGTGCCGGGACTTTTGAAAGGATCCTGGTTAAAGACCTAGAATACAAGACCCCTGAACTCCTGTTTGACCTTGTGCGCCCATATTTGACTGAAGAAATGAATGTTCTGGACCTTGGCTGTGGTACCGGTCTGGGCGCTCAACTCTATCGGCCATTTGCGAAAAGACTGATAGGCCTTGATGTATCGTCAAAAATGCTCGAAAAAGCCGCAGAGAAGAAAATCTACAACCGGCTCAAGGTTTTTGATATACTTCAAGACTGGGGCTTTCTCCAAAAATTTGATCTGATATATAGCTCTGACGTCTTTGTATATTTTGGGAATCTGGATACGATCATCAGGTCCGCATCTTCATATCTTGTTTACGGAGGGATCACTGCATTTTCAGTGGAAAGTCTGGAAGACAACAACATGGGGTACCGGCTCTTTCCCAGTGGTCGCTATGCACACTCACGGACATATATTCAAGATTGCCTGAGGCGTCATGGATTACAATTAATGGAGGAAACCAAAGCAGATATTAGGAAGCAGTCAGGAAATCAGGTCAAGGGATTATTAATTGTAGCAAAAAAGGAGGTGTGCGGGGATCGCATCTTAAGGAAAAGGGAAGATGGGATATAATTAAACATTTGGATAAAATCCGTTATAGGATTTATTAAGCACTTGGTTATTAGTTTTCTAATTTTAAAAGTATTCCTTGCTTCTTCATCCATTTGTAAAAATTAGGTGTAGCGGCCCGCAATAATTATTTATGTAAGACCAAAAAAATTAAGTAAAAATCCGACCCCGGAGGGGCCGGCTTTGGTTTAACCCCTGAAATGGGATAAAATTGCCTTTGCCTCCAGAGGGGGAAAAGGTTGAGTTGCCCCTAAAATTGTTTATCCTTGTTTTAACGACTTACTTATCTCGGTTGTCCTGATATTTTACATATTTTCTTATCATTTCTGTGTCTAAGCCGACTGTATCAATGCAATAACCTCTGGCCCAAAGGGCCAAGTTTTCTATGTTAGAATAAAGTTGCAGCTAAATCCAGTACAAAAAAGCCAAAGAGTAAGCTGGGCCGTCCCAAAAAGGGAGAAGAACGCGTAAAAGAACCCACGCGTCTTGAACGGCAGCAGTCAATGACTACAGATGAAATGTTAGAAGCCTTGCCGCAGAGCTGTGATGTTGGTACAAAGAAAAACAGCAAGGGCTACAAGAAAACCTGGATTGGATATAAATTGCATATTGATGCTGCGGACGGTCATATTCCAGTAAGCTGTGTTTTGACCTCGGCATCCGTACATGACAGTCAGGTGGCATTGCCTCTGTCAGAGCTGACGAATCAAAGAGTGACAAGCCTGTATGATCTGATGGATTCCGCGTATGATGCGCCGAATTATCAAGGAGCACAGCAAATCTTTGGGCCATGTCCCTGTAATTGGTATCAACCCCCGCAGTAACAAAAAACTGAAAGAAGAGCTAAAGGCGGAAGGTCAACGGGCTGATCTTATAAACTTTGAACGACCTGAAAATAGACGTTACAACGAAAGATCAAATGTTGAAAGAGTCAATGGCCGGCTAAAGGATGAATTTGGCGGCAGGATGGTTCGTGTTCGAGGCTGCGCCAAAGTTATGACACATTTAATGTTCGGCATATTGGCCTTGACAGCGAATCAACTGCTTCGTTTTGTCACATAGTTTTTCGTCAAGTACACGACCCGCAATAAGCATGCCCTAAAATAGGGTTGATAAGTATGCTCTGAAAACGGCAAAACTTGGTGGAATTAAGGAATAACCGCCCTAAGAGCTCTGAATAAGGGCAAAGAGGGCGAATGCAGCAATTATTCCTAATGCAGATGGATGTTTCTGCAAGAGGCTCAACATACAGGAGATTTAACTTCGATCGTTTAAATCATCGGACAACAAATCGGTAAAAAGAGACGTTGGCGATATCAAACGGGAAAGGAGAAATAATTGGAAATCAATTTCGAATGTCAAAAGTGCAAAAAGATCTTTGATTGTGACGTAGGGCAAGTCTTGATTGATGAAAAGGCAATGCGCCCAAGATTTGAGAAAAAACTGGTTTGTCCGAAATGTGGTGAATTAACAATGGATGATGTCCACCTCACAGAGCTTGGCCAGGGTCAGTTAACTGAAGCAACAATGGATTTCTGAAGAAAAGTCTGGGAGAAACTAAGGACAATTACAGAGTGTTGCCAGAGTATCGACATCTCTTGAAAACGGCATTGGAAAAAGCTTCAGCAATTTCTACAGAGAAACCTGAAAAGGGCTATCGGGATAGGAGCGACCCTCACAGGCCGCCCCTCCCACACCACGCAGCATACGGGTCCGTACTGCGCGATTCGGCTGATCAGGCAGAATCAGATCCAGGGGAACATAAGTCAAAGTGATTGAAACCACTTGTTCTCCCAC
>JAJSZP010000190.1 GCA_030262775.1 Deltaproteobacteria bacterium
ATTCCTGCAAAAGTTGCAGGGGTTTTTACCAGCAATAAGATTAAGGCTGCGCCGGTATTACTTGATATGGAGCGAATGAAATCCGGTATTAGTCAGGCAGTAATAGTCAACAGCGGAAACGCTAACTGCTGTACAGGCGATAATGGATTGGATGATGCAAAAACCATGGCAAGATCTGCGGCCTCAGACCTCGGAATACCTGAAGACCGGGTTCTTGTGTGTTCAACAGGAGTTATAGGAGAGCCATTGCCGATTGATAAGATACAGCAAGCAATGCCCGGCCTTATTGATTCTTTGAAACCCGAAGGATTTTATGATTTTGCAAGAGCGATAATGACTTCAGATACTGTCCCAAAGAGTGTGTCAAGGCAGGGTAAAATAGACGGTAAAACCTTTACAGTAATTGGCGTTACTAAGGGTTCCGGAATGATATGTCCTGACATGGCAACCATGTTATGTTTTATATGCACCGATATTGATGCAGACCATGAATTGCTTAAAAATTTTCTTGATAAAGCTGCTCAGCGATCTTTTAACCGAATAACCGTAGATGGTGATACAAGCACTAACGATACAGTTATTATCATGGCAAATGGTTTTTCAGGCGCAGTTATTAAAAGCTCTGAACATATGGATTATTTCCAGAATTTACTGGATGATGTGCTTATTGATCTTGCAAAGCAGATAGTTAGAGATGGCGAAGGGGCAACAAAATTTGTTGGGATATATGTTAAGGGCGCTTTATCGGATAATGATGCGCATAAAATAGCCAATACTGTTGCAAATTCAAATCTTGTTAAAACAGCGCTTTTTGGCGAGGATGCCAACTGGGGAAGAATTCTTGCTGCGGCAGGAAGGGCTAAGGTTCCTTTTGACCAGGGTAAGATAAATATATTTTTTGATGATATTTTGATGGTAAAAAACGGTATGGGATGCGGGAAGGCTGCTGAAGCTGAAGCGACCAGGGTTCTTATGAAGCCTGAGCTAAGCATATCTATTGACTTGAACATGGGCAAAGGGTGCGCATCTGTATTTACCTGCGATTTTTCTGTCGAGTATGTCAAGATTAATGCGGACTATAGATCGTAACCCGTATGATGCGACTTCAAAAATTTCTTTCAGGCGCCGGAGTTTGCTCAAGAAGAAAGGCAGAAGAATATATTAGGGATGGGTATGTCAAGGTTAATGGAGAGGTGGTCTCTGTACTTGGGACAAAAATTGATCCTGAAACAGACCGTGTCAAAGTAAACGGGAAGCCTATTGAAGCAAAGCATGATCTTATTTATATAGCACTGAACAAGCCAGGAGGTTATGTTACAAGTTGCAGCCAGAAGGGCGATAAGATAGTACTTGATCTAATAAATATTCAAGATCGTGTATATCCTGTAGGCAGGCTTGACAAGGATTCTACCGGCCTTCTGCTCCTTACAAATGATGGTGAGCTTCATCACAGGCTCTCGCATCCTTCCTTTGATCATGAAAAAGAATATGAGGTTGCTGTAGTTAAGCCGATTTCAGATAGCGCTCTTCAAAAAATGGCCAAAGGTTTGCCTATGATGGGTACGAAAACCAGACCCGCTGATGTAAAAAGAATTTCCGCAAAGGGTTTTTTTATCATACTTAAAGAAGGTAAAAACAAGCAGATAAGACGTATGGTCAGAAAGATGGGGAATAATGTTGTTCGACTTAAGAGAATAAGGATTTCAAATATAAAACTTGGAAATCTGGCTGAAGGGAGCTGGCGTTATCTGACGGAAAAAGAGAAACAAGAACTTTTGTAATATTTTAGATGCATTGAAAACATAAAACCCTATGGAGAACAAGCTATGGTAACATTTGAATCTTTGATTTCACGTAAGAGCAAGATTGCTGTTGTTGGTCTGGGATATGTCGGGCTTCCCCTGGCTGTTCATTTTTCAAAACACTTTGAAATAGTGGGCTATGATCTAAAGTCTGATAGAATTAACGAGCTTGAATCAGGTCATGACCGAACACTGGAGGTCTCTGAAGAAGATTTGAGTAGAGCTAAAATATTTTTTACCAGCGATCCAAAAATCCTGTCCTCATGCAGCCTGATTATTGTTGCCGTGCCCACACCGATTGATGAGAATAGAATTCCGGATTTAGGACCTTTGATTGGAGCTTCAAAAGAGGTTGGGGAAAATATGGTTAAAGAATCATGCATTGTTTTTGAATCCACGGTTTATCCAGGCGCTACAGAAGAAGTCTGTGTCCCCATCCTGGAGCAGAAATCAGGTTTTATACTGGGGAGAGATTTTACCGTTGGTTATTCTCCGGAAAGAATAAATCCCGGTGACAAGGAGCATTCTCTTGAAAGTATAGTTAAAGTGGTTTCGGGTTCGGATAAAGAAACAGCGGATTTTTTGTCTGATGTTTATAGTACGGTGGTAAAGGCGGGGATCCACAGGGTTTCTTCTATAAAAGTAGCAGAGGCGGCCAAAGTTATTGAAAATACTCAGAGAGATTTAAACATAGCACTTATGAATGAACTTTCCATGATTTTTAATAAAATTGGAATAGATACATTAGAAGTCCTTAAAGCTGCAGGAACAAAATGGAATTTTCTTCCTTTCAGACCCGGACTGGTTGGTGGACACTGCATAGGGGTTGATCCATATTATTTGACTTTCAAGGCTGAATATTTAGGGTATCGTCCTGAAATGATATTAGCGGGCAGAAGAATTAATGATAATATGGGTAAATATGTTGCAGAACAGGCTGTTAAGTTGCTCATTAAGGCGGGTAAGCAGGTGCGTGGTGCAAAAATTGCGGTATTGGGGCTTACCTTTAAAGAAGATGTGCCTGATTTGAGAAATACAAAGGTAATTACAATCATAAACGAGCTTAAGGATTATGGGATAGAAGTTTATATACATGATCCGCTGGCAGAAGCAGGCGAAGCCAGAATGTATTACAATCTTGAACTGCAGCAGGATATCCAAGGGCTTACAGGGGTTGATGGAGTTATTGTGGCTGTTGTTCATAAACTATACAGGGAGATTGGTCTTTCGAAAATTGCTGGTTTGTGTACAAAGGGGGTGCCGCTTATAATGGATTTAAAGGGTGCTTTCAGCATTGCTGAAGCAAAGGAACTTGGTATTAACTATTGGAGACTTTAAATTTCTGTTACGCAGGTTTTATAGACTTTCAGATAATTCATTTCACTGCGTTATAAGTCAAAATCCTCGACGACGTACACATCAGCACGATTTACTCGAATTTTTTCCAGACTTGTGAAATGAATTATCTGAAAGTCTATAGGTAAAAGAGAAAAAAGGGTTGAGTTTCATAAAGGAAAAGAGTAAAAAGACAGGGCCTTTTTGAGGCTGAACTTTTATAAAATTCCCATTCAAAATTAAAGCTATACATTATGTTTTTAGGCATAACGACTTGACATAAAGGGAGAAACAATATGAAAAATTTTAAGATCGGTTTCTGGGCAGTTATTTTTGGATTATTTGGAATAGTTATTTTTCAGAATCAGGATTTTTTTATGGTAAAGCAAAGTTTGAGCATAGATCTTATTTTTAAAAAGTATGATACACCTGAATTGCATAGAGCAATCCTTTTTGCCGGCATTTTTTTGACAGGATTTATTATATCCTATATATTCACACTGACTGATCGGCTCAAATTCAGAAAAGTTGTAAAAAGCCTTGGAGCTGAAATAGATTCACAAAATAAAAACATAACATCACTGATCAATGAATTAGAATCAGTAAAAGGCGGCTCATCCGGCAATAACAAAGAAAATGAGGAGAAAGAAGAGAAAGAAGAAGAAGAGCAAAAAAGTGCATGAATTTTTCTAAAGTAACTCCCATGATTAAGCAATACTTATCCATCAAGGAAAAGTACGCTGATTCAATACTTTTTTATCGAATGGGAGATTTTTATGAAATGTTTTTTGAGGATGCAAAAACTGCATCCAGGATACTTGAAATAACTCTAACCTCAAGAAACAAGAAAGACGAGTATCCAATTCCAATGTGCGGTATTCCTTTCCGTGCCGCACAAAATTATATTGCACGTCTGATAAATAAT
>JAJSZP010000191.1 GCA_030262775.1 Deltaproteobacteria bacterium
TTTTTCCATTAAGAAATCGCGCGAGAATCTTAACTACCTGTTTATATTTGCGCTATCCGGCATTGCAGTGTTCATAGATATCCTTTTGAGCATGCAAGCCAAGTAAAGAAAGATCGATCCATGAACTATTTTTCAGAGCTACAAAAACGTAACAGTTCATTGTCCGTAAAACCCATCTTTAGTCGAAAGGATTCTTTTTTGATTTTTGTTAACAGTCCTGTCAGATGATTTTCTTCCACCCTCAGCCCCAAACTGCTCAGTTTATGACGAAGAGCATTTTTCCCTGCTTTTTTGCCAATAATTATTTTTCTCATCAAGGAAACTTCTGCAGGGTCGAATGGTTCATAATTCGAGGGATTTTTTATGAGTCCATCTATATGGATTCCCGACTCACAGGTAAAGATATCCTCTCCGACCACGGGTCTCCTGGGAGAAAGCAGTATGTGGGCGGCCTGTGCCACATAGTGAGCGATTTGAGGAAGATATTTGAGTTTGTACTGAGGCGCATTACTTCGTTTAACTAAAAAGGCAACTACTTCCTCCAGAGCGGCGTTTCCCGCCCGTTCCCCAAGGCCGCTTACCGTAACATCCGCAAAATCGACTCCGGCTTTCAATGCGGCCACTGCATTGGCAGTGGCCATGCCGAAGTCATTGTGTGTGTGGACACCGATATCAATGCTGAATTGTTTTCTTAATTTCGTAACAACCCTGAACATGGAAACAGGGTCCATAATTCCCAGCGTATCTGCAAAACGTATCCTGTTAACACCTTCTTCCACGGCCAGGCAAGATATCTTTTCCACAAAATCCGGATCAGCCCGGGAGGCATCTTCCAGACCGAGGGAAAGATAACAGTGGCTTTTGTCCTTAGCCTGCCGTATACTTTCCAGCGCTCTCGTCATTACCCATCTTCTATCCTGACCCAGTTTATGTTCTATATGAATGTCTGAAACAGGAATAGAAAGTGCAAGAACATCCGGCGACAGGGCCAACGTTTCTTCAATGTCTCCCGGAAGGCACCGGCACCACAAAGCGAGTTTCGGACATCCTGCGAGTTTTCCGGCTTGTTTGATGAGTTCCCTGGTCTCGGGGTTTTGCACTGCAATTCCCAGCTCTATCTCATCAATGCCAACCTTTATAAGCAGATCAATGATACGCAACTTTTCTGTCAGATCAAAATAAACATTAGCCGCCTGCTCACCTTCCCTCAATGTAGAGTCGATAATTCCTTTCATCCGGGTTATTCCTCACTCAATGTTATTAAGGCATTTTCTCCGCTGCTCCGGTTCTCTGCATTTTTTGCCGCATAACGGATGAGGCGCATCCGGGGCAAAGCAAACCCATACATTCTCGTGCACCTTAAAATCGCTTGAAATTGCTGCGTGCAGTGTCGTGCCGCCAATATCAACTATTGCTATAAAGCCATTACCGTTATTTGTTCTTTTTACTATCTTTCCCCTGATTCGATTCAAGTCGCCGGCATATGTTTCTTCTTCTCTTTTCAGAGTGATTTTTTCCGGATGGATGCACAGGTTGATCTTTTTTCCTTTTTCAAAAACAGGATATTTTTTAACTCTAATCCTGAAGGGGTGTTCCATGCCGTCATTATTGATTTGTACTGTGGCTTCATGGTTGTTTATTTTGATCAGCGATACTTTTAAGATATTTTTGATCCCGACAAAACGGGCTACAAATTCGGTTTTAGGATGATGGAACAGTTCGGAAGGGGATTCTATCTGTTCCACCCTCCCGTTGTTAAGCACTGAAACGCGGTCTCCCAACAATATTGCCTCATTCTGATCATGTGTAACATAGACCGTGGTCACACCTATTTCCTGCTGAATACTTTTCAATTCATCCCGTACTGTCTCTTTGGTCATGGCATCCAGACTGCTCATAGGTTCATCCATAAGAAGTATTTCAGGTTCAATAACGAGCGCCCTGGCCAGGGCGACTCTTTGTTTCTGTCCCCCGCTTAACTGGTGGGGGAATTTGCCCTTTTCTTTTGCAATACTTACTTTGCTCAAGTAATACTCGACCTTTCGTGTCATCTCATGCCCATTGATCCTTCTAACCTTCAGCCCATAAGCAACGTTGTCAAAAACGGTTAAATGCGGAAACAGAGCATGGTCTTGAAAGACAAAACCAATTCTTCTTTTGTCAGGAGAAAGATTGCTTACATCCCGGCCGTCAATAGAAACAGATCCGCTATCCTGTTTAGTCAGTCCGGCCATTACAAACAGTGTAGTTGTCTTGCCGCCGCCGCTCGGTCCTAACAGTACATGAAATTCTCCCTGATTAATCTCAAGGTTTAAATTTTTCAGTACTGCCCTGCCGTCATAGCTTTTTGAGATTTTCTTTAATACAATACTCATTTCACATTCCCACTGCTTGTACTCTGAGCCTTGATTTGAATACCAGCAGCAATGTAAAGGAAAATACCAGCAAGAGCAAAGCAACAGCGGTTGAGGCAGCCAGCTCTCCTGACATGGCATTCTGATAAATGGCTACAGTCATTGTTTCGGTTCTAAAGGGAATGCATCCCGCCACCATGGAAGTCGCACCGAACTCTCCCAGAGCCCTTGCCCAGGTCATAATCATGCCGGTATAGATGCCGTTTTTAGCCAGCGGGAGTAGAATCGTTTTAAACGCATAGAATTTTGACGCTCCCAGGGTCAATGAGGCATTGATGACATTTTTGTTTATTGATTCAAACGCTTCCCTTGCTGATTTAATTAGAAACGGAATCGAAACAAAAAGCTGCGCAATTATGATTCCCTTTTTAGAAAATATCAGATCAATTCCCTGATTGCTTAACATACCGCCAAGCTTACTATTTCCTCCCAACAGGATTAGTAGAGCTAATCCCGCAACCAGAGGGGGCATGCAAATAGGAAGATCAACCAGTGTATCTAATATCTCTTTGCCTTTAAAGTCCTTCATCGCAAGCAAATAGGCCACGGGGATTCCGAGACATAAAGCAAACAAGACCACTGTCAGCGAGGTTTCAAGACTTATGAGAACCGCTGACAAGACTAATGGAGACTTGAGCTGACATGCCAGTTCTCCAAACGAAGTCGTTGTAAAAAGAGCGAGCATGGGAAGCACAATCAGGCACACAAAGATTCCCGCAATAAGCGATACAGTCAGGTCAAAGGAAAGACTTTTCATTTATTCCACCACTTCAAAACCATGTTTTTTGAAAACTGCTTTACCTTCAACGCCGAGAAGATAATGAATATATTCGTTTGTCTCTTTTTTATGTTTTATCATCTTACAGACCGGAATAATACTTTTGACATTATACTGTTCAGGGATGCCGACAATTCTAACCCTGCCGGACTGAACCGCATCTGCTTTCCATACTATGGAAGCATCGGCATTATTTCCTTCAATCCATAACACTAATTGCTTAACTGCTTGTCCCTTTGCCCTTACATTCATCCTTGATTCTTTGAGCCCCGCTTTTTTAAATATTGCAGCAGAAGCGCCGCCTATGGCAGCCGCCCTGACATCACCCAATACGAGCCGGTTGTTGCTATCAAGAAAATCACCAAGCAAGTTCACTTTGCCATTTCCCTTAGGGGTAATGATAACGGGAGTATGGTATGCAATCGGAGTGTAATCTCTTACGTGGCCTTTTTTCTTTAAGATTTTTGCCCATTTGTCGCTACCCGGGATAAAGACATCAGGGGATTGCCCGACCAGTATCTTATTGCCCAGTCTTCCGCTTCCTCCATAGTCGTATATGACCTTTATCCCATAAAGCTTCTCAAACCTTTCTCCTATTTCATTCAAAGGAAGCCGCATTCCCGATCCCGCAAAAATGAGCAGTTCATTAGATTCTTTTTGGGCAAAGGCGGTAGAAGAAATAAGGCAAACCAATAATATCACTAAAAACGCTTTATATTTTTTCAAATCGCCAGGTGCTTTCATGATAACTCTTATTATAAATAAAGTGAGTTTGAACTCTGTTTATATGAAATGTATATCAAGATGCGTGCCAATTCTATACGGTGAATATATCTATATATCTAACTATTGAATACTATTGTT
>JAJSZP010000192.1 GCA_030262775.1 Deltaproteobacteria bacterium
GCAGGTTATGACTGGAAGAGGTATGGTTATTTCAAAGAAGAGTGGGTTGAAAAAAGTCTTAAAACATGGTCCTGGCTTGGTTCGCTTATAGCAGACGAGGGTGGACAGTTGATGCTGGAAAATGTTTATGAGCACTCACCTGAGGATATTCTGATACTCTTTGAAAATCTTGAAAAGCAAAATGTCGGGTTTTGCCTGGATACAGGCCACCAGTCAGCTTTCAGCCGGACTTCCCTTACGGTATGGCTCGACTCACTTGGGCAGTATCTTAGCCAGCTTCACCTTCATGACAACAACGGGAAGTATGATGACCATCTGGCCATGGGCAAAGGCAAGATAAATTTTATGGCATTTTTCAAAACATTAAAAGCAATTAAAAAAGCCCCTCCTGTTATTACTCTTGAACCACACGAAGATGAAGCTCTTTGGCCCAGCCTCGAATTTCTTGAAAAAGTCTGGCCGTGGTAAGGATGGGGAGAGAAAACTATGGTGTCAAGCTTTGACACTGCATTCTTTTGGCAGAGTGTAACATAGACCCTTTTTTCCGGTACATCTTAATTCCACCGCAGAAGCCTTTGATTGAGAGTAGCTGTAATGCCTTCGAACAAAAAACAACATATTGCCAAAGATATCATAAAGAAAGCAAAGGAACTCGGGGCTTCGCTGGCTGGGATAGTTACTGTTGCTTCAATCCGAAATTCACCTTCTCACCAAGCATACAGAGAGATTCAATGGCCAAGTGTTGCCAATTCAATAGTTGTACTGGCCTTAATGCATGAACACACCGACCCACGGCTTGATTGGTGGGGTGGGAAACAGGGAACCCCGGGGAATAGCATACTTATAAATATAGGAAAAGATCTGGCCAGGTGGTTGGCACAGGAGTATGGCATAACTGCTAGCGACTTAGCCTATCAAGTAGATGAAGGAGGCATATTCCTAAAGGACGCGGCTGTGTTGGCAGGATTGGGTGCTATAGGAAAGAATAACCTCCTGATCACGCCCGACTTTGGCCCCAGGATTCGCTTCCGTGCTCTTATGATAGATGCATATGTGGAACCTGCTGGCCCGATAGACTTCGCCCCCTGTGAAACATGTGATATGCCATGCATGAGGGCTTGCCCGCAAGGAGCCTTCCAAAGCGGTTTTTATGATCGCTCCTTATGTAATGAGCAAATGGAACAAGATAAAGAAAATGGTCTACTCTCCCAAAAGGCTGATTCTGTTAATTCGGCAAGGATTTTAATCAAATATTGCAGGATCTGTGAGTTTGTATGTCCTGTAGCCATGAAAGAATAGAAGAAGAATATTCAGGTTTGTATTTGACTCATGAAAGATCTGACACCATTATCCTTCTCTCAAAGACCTGAAATCTGATTCAGATAACGAAAAAGCATCTTTGAGGATTTTACGCCCTTTCCTGCTTCATATTCATTGCGTGCGTTTCTTGCAAGCTGCGTCAGGTGCTGCCTTTCTGCATCAGGACAGTTGTTTAGAATCTCTTCAATAAGCACCCTGTTTCCTTTCTTAAGTTCATCCCGCAATTTTTCAATCTTTTTAAAGGCAATGACCTTTTCATGGTCACCGAGCCTGATATTTTCAAGAGCATTCTGTATGGGTTCGGGGTCGATGTCACGCATGAGTGTGCCGATGTATTGCAATTGCCTGCGCTTTGCTCCGTGACTTTTTGTTTTTCCGGCAACGATAACAGCATTACGCAGATTATCCGAAATGTCTATATTTTCAAGCTGTTCGGACGTAAGGGTTACAAGCTGTTCGCCGAGCTTTTGCAAAGCTCTGGCTTCATTTTTCTTTTGCGTTCTGCTTTTACGATCATCATTCATTTTCCAAGCCCGTTCGCTTCAGTTCACTTTAACGTTGTAACATTGAGGTTCAGTACATCTCGTATTTAACCAGTCTGCCGTCTAGCCGGCCTGTCTTGATCGGTTTTTTCCATGATGCTTTCAGACCGATTTTTTTTATATACCTGCGTTCTCCGAAGTAAATATAAGCAGTTGAACCTTTGCATTTCCGTTTAAGAAAATCACCGAAATCTTTGTAAAACGCTTCAAGGTCCTCATCTCCCCCTATTCGAATGCCATAAGGAGGGTTTGCTACAATTATCTGCCCCTCAATGTCAGGCAACTGTCTGAAGTCAGCCTTTTCAACTCTTACATTCTTTCCGTAATTAAGCCCCATTATGTTTATTTTCGCTGCATTGACAGCTTCTTCGGACAGATCACTGCCTGCAATCAGCCCTTGCGGCAGCTCCCGGATGCTTGTGTCGGCCTTTTTTTTAACTTGCTTCCAGATAGAATCGTCAAAGTCAGGCAGACATTCAAAACCGAATTTGTTTCTAAAAATGCCCGAAGGAATGTTGCAGTACCGCATGAGCGCTTCGCACAAAAGTGTTCCCGAACCGCACATAGGATCATATAAAGGGGCAGACCCGTTGAATTCTGCAAATAGTATAATCGCTGCCGCTACAGTTTCCTGCATGGGCGCTAATACGGTCTCCTCTCTGTATCCTCTCCTGTGAAGCGCGCCTCCCGACGTATCGAGGCTTATTTCTGCCTTGTTATGCCTGATATGAAGATTTAGCAGGATATCAGGATTCCTTATAGACACATCAGGGCGCTTACCGGTTTTTTCCTTGAAATAATCAGCAACAGCATCTTTGAGGCGGAGAGAAGCGTATTTTGAATGAGAAATATTACTGTCGGAAACAGTTCCCATTACTGCAAAGGTACTCCCTTTGGTAAAAAAATCTTCCCACTGCATCTGTTTTGTCTTCTTGTATAACATATTGGTATCATAACAATTAAATGATATTAACGGCGCAAGACACCGGGAAGCAAGCCTTGTCAAATAATTAATTCGATACAAGGTTGATTTGTCCGCTCTGAAATGAATTCCGCGAAACTCCGGAGCAATGTCTTCGGCACCAAGTTCGGCCAGCTCTTCTGCACCTGCTTCTTTTACGCCTTCAGCTATCTTAACAAAATAACGTGAATCCCGCTGATAATTATATGCTGCCACCTGTTGTTTATCTCCTTCAGATTTAAAGTTTCCAAGATTAGCTGAATGTAATATAAGCTGTTTGTACAATATAAATCAAGAATAGATGCACCGCACGCTTTTCACATCAATTTGTTTGATAAAAACCCAGTTTACGAGTTTGTTTTGAACCGCAAAATATCGGTAATTGTCACCTCTTACCTTTGATTTTTTGTCATTTAGTAAAGTCATATCAGTCAACAATGCCCCAAGGTTTTCCTATGCATAAATTTTTAGTTGACATACTTACCTGAAAGGATATAGTTATGTAAGAAATAATGGAAACAAGGAGACAAGGATATGCTCGCTAAACTTACAACTAAAAACCAGATAACTATTCCCAAACAGATTATTGATCAAATACCGGAAGCAAGATATTTTGATGTGGAGTTGAATGGTGAAGTGGTGGTTATGAAACCATTGAAGATCTATGATACTGATCTTCAACAGATTAGAGCTAAGATTAAAAAGATGGGGCTGAAACCTGACTGTGTAGCTGAAGCGGTGGAATGGGCAAGGTCCAGGTGAAGTCTGTTGTCATCGACACAAACGTAATTGTATCCGCTCTTTTATTCGGGGGAAAGCCCGGCGAGCTTATCCGGTTTTGGAAGACCGGTCAAATTCAACCACTTATTTCCAAAAAAATCACCGAAGAATATCTTCGGGTTTTAGCCTATCCGAAGTTCAACTTATCTGAAAAAGAAATCAGCTTTCTTTTCAATCACGAAATTCTACCTTATTTTAGAGCAGTAAAAATCAAACCCGGGCGCTGGAAAACAGCAATTGAAAATGATCCTTCTGATGATATGTTTATTCGTTGTGCTGTATCCGGAATGTGTAAAATAATCATATCCGGCGATCGGCATCTTCTTGATCTTAAAACATATGATGAAATCAGAATCCTCTCCACATCACTGTTTTTAAAAGAACTCTCTTCTTATCAGGAA
>JAJSZP010000193.1 GCA_030262775.1 Deltaproteobacteria bacterium
TGGAAGGATCCTTTCCTGAAAAGCATCCGCCGCCATGACTGCCCTGACCGCCATAAGTATCAACAATGATTTTTCTGCCCGTAAGACCACAGTCTCCCATGGGACCGCCAATTACAAACTTGCCTGTAGCATTTATAAAATAATTGGTATCCCCATCTCTCATTTCTTTGGGAATTACTTTTTTTATTACCTCTTCTATAATAGCTTCTCTCAGTTCCTCATATCCTATGTCTGGTTTGTGTTGAGCTGCTATTACCACAGCATTAACTCTTTTTGGTGTACCATTTTTATATTCTATTGTAACCTGTGATTTTCCGTCAGGTCTCAAAAAATCAAGAAAACCGCTCTTTCTAACCCTTGCAAGACGACGGCATAGCTTGTGAGCATATATTATGGGCATCGGCATTAATTCAGGAGTTTCATCGGTTGCAAACCCGAACATAAGCCCTTGATCACCTGCGCCTTGATCCTTAAACAGACCCTCACCTGTATTTACACCCTGAGCGATATCCGGCGATTGATGGTCTATGCTGGTAACTACCGAGCATGTCTGCCAGTCAAATCCCATCTGGGAGGAACGGTATCCTATATCACGAATTGTTTCCCGAACAATCTGAGGCATATCAACATAGCATTCTGTCGTAATTTCACCGGCGATAAATGCCAGGCCGGTTGTTACAAGTGTTTCACATGCAACCCTGCAATTTTTATCTTTCTTGATAATGGCATCAAGGATAGAATCTGATATGCGGTCGGCAACCTTGTCAGGATGCCCTTCAGTAACAGATTCGGAAGTAAAAAGAAATTGTTCTTTGCTCATAAATTTCCCCTTTGTGTTATATTTTATTTATATTACGAGAAAAGTTTTTTATGGTATAAGTATCATGTTGTCTATAAGACGAGTTTTTCCTACTTTGACAGCAAGAGCCATTAAAGCCTGTCCGTCTATTTTTTTCATATCAATAAGTGTGTTGGGATCACATATAGCAATATAGTCAATTTCGGTATTTGTCCTGAACTTTATTATTTCCGAAGCAGAATCAATAATTTTTTTCGAATCATTTATACCGCTACTAAGAAGAGCCTGTGCCTTTTGCAGCGATTTGTAAAGGCATAACGCTGAATTTCTCTGCTCGGAAGTCAGATAAACGTTTCTTGAACTCATGGCAAGGCCGTCATGCTCCCTAACCGTTTCAGCTCCAATTATTTCAATATCGAAATTCAGATCACAAACCATCTGCCGGATTATAACTATCTGCTGATAATCCTTCAGGCCGAAAATGGCAAAATGAGGTTTAATAATATTAAATAATTTCGTTACAACAGTTGCGACTCCTGAAAAAAATATTGGCCTTGAAATGCCGCAAAGATGATTTGAAAGTTTTTTAAGATTTACATCTGTTTGAAATCCATTTGAATATAATTCCTTATCATCTGGAGTAAACACTACATCCGCACCATTTTTCCAGACAAGCTCAAGATCTCTTTGAAGATTTCTGGGATAATCCTCAAAATCTTCTCCAAGAGCGAATTGAACCGGGTTTACAAAAATACTCACTACAAGACAATCTCCAATTTTTCTGCCTTCCCTTATAAGAGAGAGATGACCTTCATGGAGATACCCCATGGTTGGAACAAACGCAATTGTCATATCAAGACGACGCATGTGGTCGGAGTATTCCTGCATCTTCTTTACTGTAGTAATTACTTCAATGAGCTACACCTCAAATCAATTTTGACAGCTTCATAAAAAAGGTAAAAAGAACCAAATTAACTGCCCAGCAGCAAGCTGCTGGGAATTAAACCTACATTAGTAGGTTGTTTCCTTTATTCAACCACCCAGACCGTACAGTTCCGCGCATAGTTAACGATCTTGCTGGAGACACTGCCAAAGAGAAATTCCTCGCTTCGTGAAAGCCCTTGTCTTCCAACGACTACGGTGCTGTATTCTGTTTCATCTCTTTCTTCCAGAATACATTGTGCCATGGATGGACAGTAGCGCAAGGTAGAGCGAACCGAAACCGCGCTCTGATCAAAACCCTTCTGTATCAATATCTGACTATAGTCCTCCAGCATTTTATCAACTTTCTTTTTATACTGGCCGAGCCATTTCTCCTTTTCATCGGTTGTAGGAAAGTAATCTTCTTCCGGTTCATTAATTACATGCAGGATAGTAACACTGAAACCCTTTGTGCCTTCCAGAAGTTGAGCCACATATAAAACTGCACGACGGGCATTCTCTGACTCATCAACTGCAATAAGAATGTTTTTATTAAAAACAAGCTCTTTATTCATGTTTTTTCCTCCTTGCATGTTTTTGGCAATGTATTATTAATTGAGCATGTGAACTCTTCTAAATCCTCCAGTAACTGTTTGATATCATCATAGAACCAGTTGGCGCCACTTGAAAAATGCATGAGCACCCTGTTAAGAGTTTCAGGTATATATGGATAAACCTCTTTTAAATTTGCCACACGATTGTGAAAAACAATATTAACATCATCATCTGTCAGTAAACTTAAAGCAGGATGGTTTTGTTTCTTAAGGGCAGTCATCATTACATCGCCCATTCCTGTCAGAAATATCAAAATATTACCCAGACCAAAGAGATCATAACCATATATATTTTCTCTCTGGCGGTAATTATAGTCAAAATCTATCCAGCGAAAATCTCCGCTGTGCCTGTCAATTAAAATATGATCTCTACGAATATCGCCGTGTTTCTCACCATTTTCGTGTAGAAATTTAATAGCTTTAATGCACTCAATATATTTACTTAAAATGCCGGGGAACAGCTCATAAAAATAAGTCTTATGATCGGGCCTTAAATTTTGCACATAATCATGGATAGTTTTTCCATTAACTACGTCTAATACTCTAACAATATTCCCCTTTTCATCCTCTACTGCATATCCATGCATGAAGCTTTTATGACCAGTTACCAGTTTCAAGATACGCGCTTCTTTTCTGGGGCTTCGAAAGCACTCAAATTCAATACCCCCGATATTTGCCATAAACTTTTCATGAAAAACAAGCTTTAAGATCTTCCTGCTCCCATCAATCAAGTCAATTGACCGCTTAACCCAAAATTTTTCCTCATCATCAAGACCGAAACGTCCTTCCTTTGCATTATGCAAAATCAGAAAAGGCCTTTCATCAAGAACAACCACACTTCCATATTCTACACGAAAAAAATCTGAGGTGTCTGTATAAATTTTAAACCGATAATTTTCCTGGCGAGGTGATGCCCAGCGTGCAACCATTTCATGAAGAGTCTCTTGTGATAAAGATTTTTTCATAACTACCTCTGTCTGAGTGTTTTGTTTCGCAAATATGGTGACATAAATAATATATGAGGGAAATCTACTTAACGCAAGTTCAAAAGAGGTGTCTTCCTGAATATATTAGCCTTTTTTAATTCTTTTGCTTTTCATTCAAAAATGGCTAATATCCTTTAAATTCAAATTTATTGGGGATTAATTGGCTTGCGTCAAGTGGATACTCCCCTAATATACTAAAATTCCGAAGCGACGTTCGCCATCGGTCAACAATGTTATGTCTTGAATCTTGTTTACAAGAATCTCCATTGTCTTGATGGCTTCCTTAAAAAGCTTCCTGTCTTTTTTCCCACAACCCAATTCCCAGATAAATCGACTGGCTTGATCCAAAATTTGAGCACCTCGGCCAAAGCATTTTGTTTGGCTATGTTCCCTTTAATTGTTGAAACTGTCCCAGCGAAATGCCAAGCAAAGACTCTATTAATATCTTTGGGTACTGTTCAAGTGAACGCCGCCATCCAAGATAATTTGGCAGATATTTTGTAGCAACACCATGAAACCGTTGCAGCCAGGCTTTAAACCTGCTGTGATAGGCGTTGACATTCTGGAGGTGGAAAACTCCCTTAACCCTCTCTCCTTTACTCAGATTTATGATTTCATGAGATAAGTTTTCAGCTTG
>JAJSZP010000194.1 GCA_030262775.1 Deltaproteobacteria bacterium
CAGAAACAAATATGGCAAGTGTGATCTTCCGTCCAACACGATTGGCAGAATAAAGGACGGGTTACGAAAATTGAATCTTGATGTTGAATACTCTGCCTTTAGCGTCTCGGATAACATCTATTGGGGACAGATATGGATTGATTCAATAAGTATAGTCTGTAATGGAAAAGGCATTACCCCGGAGCTTGCGGAGGCCAGTGCGTATGCTGAACTGGCTGAACGTTTCAGCGCGGGGCTGTTCTATCCGGTCTTTGAAGAACGCGTAAGGTTTAACGTCCCGGCCATTTACAATAAGGAAACCAATAGGTTCCTTAACTTTGAATGGATGAATGGATATGTACATGCTCACCAGGATGATTTGGAAGAAAACGTTCTAAGAATAGAAGACTTGTTAGCAAACGAAAGTCAGTTGACAGATAAGGACATTGAGCATATCAAAAACAGCCACATGGCCAAACATTGGGTTGACGGTTTTTCAATAGTTCATGAAGAGACGGTAAAAATTCCGGCAAACTTTGTTGCATATATTCACGCGTCTAACGGGATGGCGGCAGGCAATACCATCGAAGAGGCGATGATTCAGGCTTTATGCGAAATATTTGAACGTTACGCGCAAATACAAACAATTAAACCTGAAAAAATAGTTCCATCAATTGATTTGAATTCTGTGGACAATGCCGTCATAAAGGACATAATTAAATTTTATCACGGAAAGAATGTTGATGTAATGATCAAGGATCTTTCTTTTGATGGACTGTTGCCCTGTATAGGCGTTCTGTTCATCAACCACAATTTGCCTCCTGATCGCCTGGAACATAGAATACTGATACCGGGCACATCTTTCAATCCGGACGAAGGTCTAACAAGGTGTTTTACGGAAAGTATGCAAGGCCGTAAAACTCTATTAGCTCCACGTCCACAGTTGGATAAACCACTTGTCCATCGATCTCAGGTTAAGAATTATTACCTGTTAATGAAATGTGGTATTTCTCCAAAAGATATCTCATTTCTTGAGCAAGGAGAAGTTGGCACCTACAGGAACGGTAAAATCAAGGATATTTTTGGCGAAATTGAGGAAATTAAGAAAATATGTAAACTGTTCAATACTGATTGTATAATACTCGACCACACCCATCCGGTATTGAACTTTCCAGTAATAAGAGTAATTATTCCACGGATTTCTGACTTTTTACCTTTTTTGAGTCAAGATATTCTTGTATCTGAAGCGACAAGACCGTCCGCTACATGGCGTGGATCAAGATTCAGGAAAATAATGCAGAGTTTTTTTGTATAGCAGCAGTTGGCATTTGAAAGATGAGCTTGACTTCAATCTGTTTTTGCTTGACAATAACCCAAAAAATATCCCAATGATTCGACAACTCGTTTATGTAAATAATTCTATTTTTAATAAAATGAAAATTTTTTAAAGGAATATATCATGCCAAAAGCAAAAAATGTAGAAGAATATCTTGCTATGCAACGGACTGGCGTAGCTGCAAATCCGGATTGTGGAACATCTCACTATAACCTTGCAGTAGGCCTGATGGGTCAGAAAAAATACAATGAAGCTGAAAGAGAACTGCATGCCGCTATAGACTGCAGCCCAAGCCTTGCCGAAGCCTACGTACAACTTGGAGGGATCTGCCTGCAGCGTGGTGACCTGGACGGTTGCTTTGAATACAACAAACAGGCAACAAAGGCAAGGGCCGGTTTTTTTGAGGGTTATGGTAATATGGGATTTGTTCATCTTCAAAGGGGAGAGGCGGAAGAAGCTATCGCAGCCCTTAAAAAAGCTATTACCTTCAATTCCAGGTTTATTCAGGCTCATTCCACATTAGCAAGCGCTTATTTAATGTCAGGCTTAATTGATGAAAGCATAGAAGCCAATTTAAAAGTAATTGAACTTGATCCTAATTTTGCAATTGCTTACAATAATTTAGCAATAGCGTATTTAGAAAAAGGTGAATATGATAAAGCCGTTGAAAATTGTGATAAAGCAACCAAATTCGGCTATGAGGTAGCTCCTGAAATTCTAAAAGAAATTGATGATAATACACCTTAAATTAATCAAGCGGCCCAAATTAAGTATTGGGCCGCATTTTTTTTGACTTAATAAAAAATGCCCACTAAGCCTCAATTCAAATACTATCTTCAAAGTAAAAAATACGTTATAGATGAAAAAAATGATATCTGGTCTTTACCAATTCCATTGAGCAGGGAAAAGCCGCAGAAAGCTGACGAACTTCCTTTAACTTATGGAGATTATTTTTACGCGGTCCGCTCTTTTTTGAAAAAAGACGAATTTAAATCTATTACTTTTGCAATCTCTCAATATTTAAATCAAAATATAAAGCCCGAAGAAATACAAGAAATACATATCTATTTGGAAAAACACGGAGAATTTTACCATCCCGCAAGGATTGAAACCTTTATTAATGGATCAAGAATCTTTTTTGTATTAAACGCTGCCATATCAAGTGCAGGCAAAGGTTTTATTAAAAGGGAGTTCGAGATTCTAAATAAACTCAATAATGAGTTTTCGTTTATTCCAAAAGTTTATACTCAGGGTAAAATATGTATAAAAAATAAAAACGTTGAAATCAGCATGTTTTTGGGAGAATGGTTTGAAGGTTTTAATGAATTCCATATTTCCCAAAATAAATATAAACAAGCTAAAAAAGATTCAATCATAAAAATAGTTGTATGGGATCATGAAAAAGGAAACTTTTTCCTTTCAGATGATGAAACTCTGGAACTATACAGCCAGGCAGCCATGATTTTGACCTGCTACTATAATGCTGAGACTTTTGAGCAAATATTTCCATGGCATCATGCGGCAGGAGATTTTGTCATAAAACTTCAAAAAAACAATATGGAAATGAAGCTCATTACAATCAGGCAATATGCACCAATGCTTAAAAATAAAAATGAAATTGCAAAAAATAACACAGGTAGTGACATCTATTTAATGCTTGAAGCCATGCTTATCTTTTTTCTTAATCTTTCAATCAGAAACCGCCTTGACAGAATTGATGGCGTTGGAGAAATAGTTTGGTCTGATAATATTGCCGTTGAGGGAACGCTAAAAGGCTTTTTAAAGGGTTTGTCCAAAAATTCTTCCAATAATTTAATCCCTGATACTCTTGCAGCTAATTTTATCAATTATATTTCATGCTTTTCAAAAACAGATTTGCTTCAACTATGTAATTCCATAGTTAATACATATAGTCCAATGGCTCCGGAACTATCTGTAATAAGACAAAATTTAAAAAATCATGTTGATCTACTTTATAATTCAATAAAAAATTTATAAAACGACTCGCCATTTAATTCATCCTTTATCCTCTTTAACTTACTATATTTTATTAAAAAATGGGTAAGCTCAAACTGTTTTCAGAAAACATCTTTTGCTATCAAAACAACTGGTTAACTATATATGCACTACGGGATTAATAAGAGCTTTTAATTATTATATCTTGTATATAGTAATAAATTCAGCAAGTTGCAACTAATAAGCTGTTTAGGAATATGGGATAAGTTAAGGATTAAAACAACTATAACATTTTGTTTTTACACAGATAATATGCCTTCTGAAATCAGTTTGAACTTACAAAAATGGATTAAATTCAGATTGCAAGTTATTTTTTATTTACATACGAGCCTTGCGCAAAAGATTGGTGCAGGTCGAGAAAAGAATAGCTCAATTTAGGTATAAAGATGTTATAAAAATCTGAAACTCAAAATTAAAGTGTAAAAAGCCAGCAATTCTAATTATGGCTTTTAATGATGGCCATCAATGTTGCTTTCGGCTTGGTTTCTGCCCCGGTTATAAGAAATCAGGCCAAGTGAGTAGAGAAAACTGCCAAAGG
>JAJSZP010000195.1 GCA_030262775.1 Deltaproteobacteria bacterium
CTGGGCTTCAACTACCTTTGTTTTTCTATGCCCATCTACAAAATCTTTTATAGTACCCGCTTCTTTCATAGATCCTTTTATAAGGGTATCGTTTAAGTAGCGTTCCTCTCCGTCATGATATCTTTCTGAATAATAACCTCGCAAAAACCCTTTCAGGGTAGATCTATTAAAGTCCAATTTTAAAGAAAAGTCCTTTAGTTCCTCCTCGGCATCTAAAGTATATAACCACCCTTCTGGGTGCAGAATCCTGTCGTCCTCATCGTCTTTCATGTAATCGACGTCTGCCACCAGACTCAATGCCTTGGAAAAATTGTAATAAAAATTTCCTGCTACATTGTTGTATTCATAATCACCGCAACAGGTATCTCCTGTTGGGCTATTGTATGGATTCTGATTCACAAAATAGCTGGAAATGCTGACACCCCATTTCTCAGCTCCGTAACCTGAATAAAATTTGCCGGTAGTGGTATCAGACTCATCAGCATAACTACCGTATTTTGTGGAAAAATCTAAAGTCAATCCCTTTTTGGGCCTTTTCGTAATAATATTAATTACCCCGCCTAAGGCATCAGAGCCGTAAAGGGAACTCGCCGGCCCGCGAACAATCTCTATACGTTCAATATTGTTTGTGCTGAACCAAAATGGGTCCCCTCCTGACGATCTACTCGCTATACGTCTGCCATTTATTAAAACAAGTGAGTGCTTACCTTCAAATCCTCTTATCATGGGAGTTCTGTAATTCTTATCCCTGTAAAAACTGATACCTGTAGAAAAGCGCAAGATATCCATTACATTATCAGCATCCAGAGCAGCTATTTCCTCTCTTGTTACTACCTCTACGGACATCGGCACTTCCTTGACCTCTGTTTCTGTCCTTGTAGCCGTAACTATCGTCTGCTCTATCTCTACCGGCTGTTTCACCGTCTCTTTTTTCTCCCCCGCCTCCGCCTGTCCAGCCATGACCGAACCCACTCCTAAAACCCCAAACACAACGGCAAGCACAAAAGCCACCATTATAAGAGATGTTGCAAAATAACGGGCGACAATCTGTAATTGCGTCTTTTTTTTATAACTGTCCAGCACTTTCACTTTTCTCCCCTCCCCTTCTCTTCCCAGAGCACCTCTTGCTTTCGGCGGTTACCAACTTAAAGCGAGACACTTTCCTGATTGAAGTTACAGTTTTCGGTGGATTCGCTTTGCTTAATCCACCCTACAAACTTATGTTGGCAGCCCTTTCGGTAAGCAATAATGCTTGTCATTTATTTTGCGGTTTGATTCTTGTTGCTTGTCTTGCTTACATCACGCAGGACTTTCTGAAGGTGCAGACATTTTTTCAATACTCCTTCAGGATATTGGTGAAACGCGTTGATATAGAGGCTCATTCTCTGGGCATGGACTTCGTTTCTCAAAAGCCAGAATATATCCTCCTCACTCATCTCACCATTTTCCCGCAGCTTCCCGGCCGCTATTGCAATATCATTTGCAATGGAATTTGCCTTATTGAGTACCTTGTCACACTTATCAAGTTCCGCCCGGCAAAATGATCGGGCATGACAGTCGGAACATACATTGAGCATATCGTTTCTTAAATCCTGCCACTCAGCCAGGGTCGCCCTGTGGCTGTTGGGCGCAAGAATAGGTCCGAGTTTCGTAAGGTAGTCAATTACTCCTTTCTGACACTTGGCATGCTCTTTGTTCGGTTCTTCTTTGCGGACACCAAAAAAGCCCCAGGATGTCAAGACCTTGTGGTTTCCATTATTCATATGACAGGTCGCACAAGTCGGACTTCTGCCTGTGAGCCCCTCTGCGCGGTAGATAGCTCCATGTTTGGAGTTATAGTAGGACTCATACTGAGGGTGATTGTCCACATGACACGGAAGACACGCCTCAGGGCTTTTTGCTTCTTCAGGAGAAAACTTGTGTCTGGTATGGCAGGCATCACATTGCCCGCCGTTTTCGCCCATGGTGAGATGGCATACGGCACACGATTTTTCCACGATATCCGGCGCCTTTTTCCTCATCTTTTTCGACATATTGCCAGTGGTCAAAGCCTCCTCGCACAAGGCATGCTTCCCCTCCGCGAACTGTTTTGCCTGGCTTTTATGACACCTCCGGCAGGTCGAGATACTTGGCCGTTCGGCCATAGCAGAGTCATCGGATTTCGTGTGGGCGTCACCATGGCAGACATTGCACTGCAATCCTTTTTCAGACATCGCGGATTTCTTCCAGTCGGCAACCAGTCCTGGATTTTGTTTCTCGTGACAGCCGGTACAGGAGTTGTCCTCGGCATAAAGACACGGCACAAAAATAATCAACATTAGAATTAGTAAGAGCCACCATACGGTTTTCATGATATTTTTCATTGCAGACTTTTTCCTTTTTTCACAAAGCTATGAAGGGTGGATCAATCAGCTTCACCAGTTATGGAGAATTCCTTGAGGACGATCTTCCATTGCTCATCCGACAAGACCTGCCGGACAGTTATTATTCAATCTACATGTATTTCCGTCATTATGCGTCGATGCTTCGCAATTTCATCCAGCAGCGGTTTCAAGCCCTTCCTTCCTTGCTCTTTGACAAAAAGGTTGTCCCTGACCTTGATTTCCAGAACCTTAATAATTTTCATTTCCTTCATTATGAAATCAAGGGTTTCTGTCTTGATCTCTTTGAGTCGCTGATGCTGCGTTTTGCTTAACTTGAACACTTCGGGTTTTTTCAGCATGTCAAGGATATGAGGCAGGTTGGTTGTGATCAGCATATAGTAAGGTGGATAATCTTTGTCGCCTGGCTGAGGTAAACCGGCTAAAGCGATTGCCGGTAAAATCAGGATGAACATGAGTAAAGTTGATATAATTTTCTTACACATAGAGTTCCTTCCTTTGATTGTACTGGGATCTTTTCGTGATTCCGGGTTAAAATGATGCTCTCAATCCTGCAAAAAAATATGTTCCCACATTTGATCCGATGATGGCATCCACATCCTCATCAAAAATATTGTTAACTCCGCCATAAATTTCATACACGTTCTTGTCGCCAAATATATATGAAGCCGTTAAATTCACTATCGTATAGTCATTGGTTGTCTGATATGCCTTTCCCTCGTCGGCATAGTGCTGTTCTCCGGTATAGACAGTCTGCATGCCTAATGAGATCTGTTCATTTAACTGATAATCTACGTTGAGCGAGACCGTTCTCTCCGGGTTGAATTCAAGGTCCTTGCCGGTTTCTTTGTCTTCTGTGTCTAATTCGAGCCAGTTCATATTCAAGCCCAGACCATTTCCAAACTGATAACCGATAGAGGCCTCCAGACCCATTGTTTCAGCGTCACTTACATTTTCAGAAGTGAAATAGCCGGGCTTGGAAACCCTCTGGATTTTGTCCTCAATGTCGTTATAGAAAAAAACGATTTCATAATTGAAGCCGCTATGTTTTCCGCTCAACCCGGCTTCATAGCTGTTTGTGAATTCAGGATCCAGATAATGTGCGGTTTTGTCTACCGCTGGTTCAACAACCTCCGCGCCCAGGTTATAGCCGGCAGGAGTGGCCTTTCTGATATAGAGTTCCACGATATTGGGCGTTCTGTATCCCTGCGCGAAATTTCCCCTCAGATTGAACATTTTTGAAAAATTCTTTACAAACCCGGCCATGCATGTCGTCTCTTCACCAGCATTGGAAATATCATCATACCGCGCGCCGAAAATAGCATTCAATGTATCGGTTATCTGCCACTCGTCCTGCACATAGACCGCCTTGCAATCAATATCTCTGTTTTCAAAAGTTCCCTCATTGTTGAAAATGGTCGCCCTTCTATACTCATCCCGATATTCGCCTCCGATGGTCAACAATTGGGAATCAGTCAAGGC
>JAJSZP010000196.1 GCA_030262775.1 Deltaproteobacteria bacterium
AGTAGTAATTGTGAAAAGTCTTTGTTTTTCATGGCTTCCTCCTTTTCGGAATATATCAAAAAGATAGGAATCATTGATTAATTTTCAACATTTAAAGGGAACATAGCCTTTTTTAAAGTATTCCGGACATGTTTCATGCAAGCAACAAAAAAGTATGCGGCGATACAGGATAAGATTGCTAAAGCAACAGCAACTCTGTCATTGCTCATAGAACTATCTAAAGGGGTTAACGAAATTGAAAAACGGCGGCTCATTGTAAATAATTTGAATAATGAACAACAAATTCCGGTCTGGAATTCTGGTATTTTCTTAAATTCACGGCGAATAGCCGTGAACAAGGCATCTGCATTGAAATGCTTTCGCAGTTTAATTTTTGAGGGAGGTTCGTACTTTTTAGACGACAGCGATTTCTTTTTATTTTTTCTGAGCATGACATTTCCTCCTGTAGACATGGTTTGTCATGCTCATATAAAAAATGTTTTTGTTTACAAAAAAATGTGATAAAAAATAGCAAAAGTCGCTGGTTTTGGACTAAATTCAAGAAAATGTTTACGAAAAGCGAAATCCTTACTTCGCTGTTTTAAGGCATTCCGGGTTCAATCGGGAATTGCTGATCCAAGAGGGACATGCATGGGAATGCAGGGCAATTGCATCAAAATTTTAGACCTTTAAAAATCAAATGGTTACGTAATACAGCAGGCTACTTATCAGTACTTATTTTTGAAGTGGTATTTGTAACCTATTGATTTGTTTAGAATCAAAAATCATACCAAATTTTGATGCAATCGCCCTAGAATTAGGTAACTATCCACTTGACACAAATCTTAATAAAAAATATGAACTTGGGGCTTGGTGAGGACTATGATTAACATGAGTTCTTGGTGCTTTTTGTGATGAAAAAAATATGATAAAAAAAACTCCGATTATTTGTATTGCAGGAAAATCTGAATCAGGCAAAACCACACTAATCGAAAAACTTATTCCTGAGCTTAAAAAGCGCGGATACAGCATAGGAAGTATAAAACACTCCTGTCAAAAATTTGATATCGACAAAAAAGGAAAAGACAGTTGGCGGCACAGAAAAGCCGGTGCAGAGATTGTAGTTGTTGCATCCGCAGATAAAATCGCCATGATAAAGAATAATGATTGTGAATCACTCGACTGCCTCAAAAAATACTTCAATGGCGTTGATCTTGTTATAGCCGAAGGCTATAATAAAGAAAATAAACCCAAAATTGAGATCGTTCGTAAAGCAAGCGGAAAAGAGCCTTGTTGTTCAGGTGATAGTCAACTCATAGCAGTTGTTACAGATTCATATACAGGATATAAAGTCCCAGGATTTGGCCTTGAAGAAATTGATAAACTGGCTGATTTTATAGAAAGAAAATATCTATGACCAGAAATAACCTTAAACAGCTGAAAGCATGGTTTACAGAATATATATCTGATTTCTATTCTGATGACCCTGATTATAACCACCTAATAAGGCTAAAGGAAGAACATACAATTCGTGTGTGCCGCAATATAGCCATGCTTGGTAAAGAGTTAGGTCTTTCAGATCAAGATATGATTCTGGCGGAGACAATTGCTTTATTTCACGACATAGGAAGGTTTAAGCAGTATAAAACTTATCGTACATTCAACGACTTAGTCTCTGAAAATCATGCCAAGCTTGGTTTGCGCCAAATGGCTATTCACAGAGTTTTGTCCGCATGTACAACCGCTGAAAAGCGTTTAATTACAAAGTCAATAGCATATCACAACGCCGCAGCCCTGCCTGTAAATGAAAATGGTAACACCTTGTTTTTTATGCGACTTATTCGAGATGCTGATAAACTGGACATCTGGAAGCTGTTTATTGATTACTGCAACGAACGTGAAAAAAAGCAAAACTCGGCTATAGAACTTGGCCTGCCTGATGAGCCGGTATGTTCGCAAAGGGTTATAGAAAGCCTTAAACAGCGAAGGCTTGTCCTAATGCAGGATTTAAAAACCTTTAACGACTTTAAATTATTACAAATAGGCTGGGTTTATGATTTAAATTTTGTCCCTTCTTTCCAGACCGTTCAAAACAGAAAATATATAGAAAAGCTCGAAGAAACTCTGCCTGAATCAAAAGAAATTAAAGAAGCTGTTCAACAAGCACATGACCATGTAAATTCCTTTGTTTTGAAATAAGGGCTCGGTCAAAATATCTTTTTACATTCTTTTGGCGGCAACCTGAGCCTTTTAAAAGCTATTTCCGCAACCTGTGACACTGGATCATACATTTGCGAAACAGGAGGATTGTAAGCAAGCTCGGCATCCATAATATCATAGAGGGTCATGCCGCCGTGTATGGCAAGAGCAAACAAATTAATTCTCCATGCAGCGCCTTTCTTTCCCACAGCCTGCGCACCCAGGATCTTTCCGGTGCTTGATTCAACAATGACTCCAATGCTGATTTCTTCAGCATCAGGCATATAATGTGGTTTTATCTCCCTTTTTGTAAAAAACGCCTTTGCCTCATAGCCCAGACTTTTTGCTATTTCAAGAGTATAACCGGTTGAAGCTATCTCAAGACCGCCTATAACTGTAACAAATGTGTTCAAAGCGCCCGGATAAGGACTGTTGCCTCCTGCTGCATTTATTCCAGCCGCCATCCCCTGCCGGTAAGCAGAGGTTGCGAGCTGCATAATGACTGGCGTCCCATCTATCCGGGAATAAGTCTGCACCAGATCGCCAACTGCATACACATCTTTTACAGATGTTTCCATTCTGTTGTTTACAACTACGAATCCGTTTTTTATTTTTGCGCCCACCAATTCAGAAAGCCACGTATTAGCCTTCATCCCCACAGCCATAACAACCATATCGCAGTCTATATTTTCACCGGCAATTTCTACAGATTCAACTTCCTGCGCTCCATTTATGCAGTCTATGCCCTTACCAAAAAGAACCCTGATTCCAAGCTTTTCAAGATGCTCGACTATAATGCTCCCCATTGATGGTTCCAGGTTTCGCGGAAAAGGAGGAGGGGTTTTCTTTGTTACTGCCACATCAAGTCCAAGTTTCTTCAGCCCTACCGCAATCTCAAGGCCAATAGAGCCTCCGCCTACGACAAGCACTTTTTTTTTATTGGAAGATTTGGCGGCCTGAAGAAGAGCTTCGCTGTTATCAATATCAGATACAAAATAAACTCCTCTGCCCACAAGCTCCTTTGCACCTGGAACTCCAAGGATAATCGGCGATGCGCCTGTTGCAAGTATCAGCGAATCATACTTGATCTCCTTCTCCTTTGAAGTCGCCAGGTCAAGCGCTTTTACTGTTTTTCTTTTTGCATCAACGGAAACAACTTCGTGAAAAAGGAGCTTGCTCAGCCTGTTTCTTACTTCAGGCACATTATATTTCAGATCATCAAAATCTTTAACAACGCCTTCAATAACAAAGGGAAGACCGCAGGGAGAAAACTGATCAAAATTTCTCTTCTCAATAATGGTGACATGGCTTTTTCGGTTATAACTCAGAGCGCTCTTTGAAGAATAGAGCCCGCCTGCCCCAAGACCGACAATTACTATTTCCATAGGCTGATTATTTGACATAACATTATCCTGCAAGACACGGTTTGCGGGCAGCGCTTACTTCATCAAGCCTTCTTACTTTGCTTTTGCCTGGAGCATTGTGCAGCAGGTCCGGAGCCTCCCTTGCTTCATTTGCAATAGCCTTAAATGCTTCAATAAATTTGTCGATATCTTCTTTTGACTCTGTTTCCGTTGGCTCAACCATTATTGCCCCGTGAACCACAAGCGGAAAATAAACGGTTGGAGGATGA
>JAJSZP010000197.1 GCA_030262775.1 Deltaproteobacteria bacterium
GATGCAAAAAAGATCTAAAAAAACAATAACATAGCTCGATAGCAAGAAGAAGAACGGCAGCAATAAAGCTGAGCATGCAGAATTTTATATAACCAATTAAACCGGATGGAGGCAGGGTGGCCTCCATCTATTACTAATTTTAACTAAAACTCAGGGTGGTCAAATTTGGGTTAGCACAGGTGGTCAATTTTAGGTTGTCATTTCTACCCAATGCTTTACCGCTCTTGGGGTTATGCTTAAGTCTTTTGCTCAAGTCTTTTAAATCCTGACGAATATGAGGGTATTTTTTTTGTAAAGTTCTTACCTGGGTTTTGAACGTTTCTGTTGGGATGATTTTATAACTCATTTAAGAATCCTTCTAACGATTGCTCTCCAACCCCACCTTTTTCTTGTCTTTTGACATCACGACATGACCGTTGCAAGCCTGTTAAGATTTGATGCTTCTCTCGAAGTGCTTCCAATTCGTCTGTTACATCTTTCCAAACCTGAAATGGTAAAATCACTTCCTGTCTTTTACCCTTTTCGTCCGTTACATACTTAACATTTCCCAGCATTATTTCCCCCTATTTTTTTATATGGTTACATCCATCAATTACTTGCTATCTGGAGATATACAGAACCTACCCCACTCTTGTTTTCGCTGTATTATAAGTCATGTCATCCTTGTTCGACCATCCAACAAAGGCCATACTCTTTTAATAACGAATTGATATTATAAATAATATTACCTGGATTGTAATTGCAATATTAAAACATAGATAGCGGTTTTGTGTCAATTTGTTCTGTATTAAACATTAAAACACTAACCCCTCAGATTTTGCAACTGAATATCAAATCAGTTCGATAACAGGAGGCGATGGGGAGATAACAAGAGACGATGCTAACATAGTAGTATTGCTTGAAGGACTAAATAACTAATCTGCCAGGCAGATCCGTTGTCTACAAAATTGTAAATATTGCATTCTTTACTTACAAATTTGTAATATTATATTTTATCTTTTTCACACCAATATTCATATCCCACTGAATTAATAGATTTTATTGTTTATATATTTTTTTGGTATATTTGTTGCTAATACTTAAATAAAGTCTATTAAACCTTAATTTGGGGACAACACTATTGATGGTAACAAACATAAAAAACAGGTACGACCATGCCTCAAAGATGCTGCAGAAAAAGAGGGAGCGACTGATTTCAGGGTTTTTAAACAGAAAAGACCCCTTTTTTTTGGAGCATAATGCCAGGATTTTAGATGATTATTTTCGTGAAAGTTTTGAAAGAAGTGAAGTCGGCCCTATGATGGGTATAAACAAGAATCCTTATGCGATTTTTGCAACAGGTGGCTATGGAAGGGAAGAACAGTGCATTCACTCTGATGTAGATCTTCTTTTTCTTTTTGAAAAAAATGTTCCTGATAAAACCGAGGATCTTATCCAGGAGGTTATTTACCCGCTATGGGACATCGGTCTTGATGTAGGACATGCTACTCGCTCGATTAAGGAATGTGTAAGTCTTTCAGGAAAAGACCTGGAGGTGCTGACTTCAGTTTTGGATGCCCGTTTTATATGCGGTGTATCCCTTTTGTATTCAGAACTTATGGAGCAAATTCTAAAAAAGGTTATTATCAAGCGATCTGACAAAATCATTAATCGGCTTATTGAAACCAATTTTCAGCGCCATGATCATTTTGGAGACTCTGCATATTTGCTTGAACCAAATATTAAGGAAGGGCAGGGGGGATTGAGAGATTACCACACAATGCTGTGGATTGCCCGGATTAAATATAACATTAAACAGCCAAGAGATCTTGAATATTCCGGTCTTCTTTCTTATAGCGAGTTCCGGATTTTAAAAGAGGCGCTTTCGTTTATATGGAATGTAAGAAACCGATTGCATTATATAGCGGGGAGAAGATGTGATCAACTGTATTTCGAGTACCAGACCGAACTGGCCAACGCCCTGAATCTCAGAAAACAAAACGGGCTGCAGCCAGTAGAAAGATTTTTAGCAAAATTGCACAGCCGGATGGAGGTTGTGAAACAGCAATACTTGATGTTTATTGGTGAACAAGCGTACACAGAAAAGTCAAAGCTGTCAAAAAAACTCAATACACAAACTCAAATAAATGGTCTCGCCCAAATAAATAATATTGAGGTTAAGAGGGGTATGCTTAATTTTGTTTCTTCCGAGGCCATACTGGATTCTCCGGATTTGCTGATAAAAGTATTTGAAGAAAGCGCTCGCCTGCAAGTACCATTAAGTTCTGAAGCAAAACGGCAGTTAAAAGAATTTATATATTTGATTGATGATGATTTCAGAAACTCTTCATTTGCTTTAAAATCTTTTGAAAGGATTTTATTTGCTCCGCCCACAACAATTGATGTTTTGAATGATATGTTAAGTACAGGATTTTTAGTACGGTTTATACTCGAATTTAAAAATATTGTTAATCGGATCCAGTATGATGAGTATCATATCTATCCTGTTGCAAGGCATTCATTACTTACAGTGAAGACAATAAAAAAATTCGGCACATCTGAAGATAAAACAGAAGACCAATTATATGGAAATCTGTATAAAGAGCTTTCCAATAAGAGATTACTGCTTTGGGCAGCTCTTTTTCATGATATTGGGAAGGGATATCCAGGTGCAGGACATTCACAGAGAGGAGCAAAAATCGTTAATGATATTCTTAAAAAAAGAGGTTTCAAAAAAAGCGATATAGAAACCATAACATTTTTAATAAATGAACATTTACTTCTTATCAAGACTGCGTCCAGAAGAGATCTGAATGATGAGGGGACAGCTATTACCTGTGCCGGAAAGATAAAGGACATAGAACGGTTAATAATGCTTTATCTTCTGACTGTCTCGGATTCAATTTCTACCGGTCCAAAGGCTTGGAATAAATGGACAGCAGCACTTTTAAGAGACCTTTTTCTTACAGTGCTGAACATTTTGAAAAAAGGTGAGCTGGCAACAGGAGAAGTCGTTGAGACGGTTAATAAGAAAAAAGAGGAAGTTTTATTATCTGCATCTTCGCTGCAGGCAAGGCAGGAGTTAGAGCTGCTTTTCAAGGTAATGTCGCCGAGATATCTTTTGTATGCTTCGACATACGATATACTGGAACATATCGAGCTTTACAAAAGTCTTGGTAATGCAGATTTTGTCTGGAAAGTAACGCGAAGTTCAGATTCTAATACAAGGGCTGTAACGATTTGTGCAAAAGACCGCCCAGGCTTATTTTCAAAAATTGCCGGAGTATTTACTTTGAACAGCATTGATATTCTGGATACTCAGGCATATACATGGAGAAACAATATAGCCCTTGATATTTTTGAAGTTAAACCACCCCTTGATCAGATTTTTGAAACCGAGCGATGGGATAAAGCAGAAGCAAACCTTAAATCCGCTCTTGCGGGTGGGTTGAATCTTACAGAAGCTCTAAAGGAAAAGATGTCATCGTATCGAACCTTTAGGCCTCGTACATCACAAAGACCTAACCGGATAGTTGTAGATAATGAAAGCTCCATTTTTTTTACAATCATTGAAGTTTTTACCTATGACTTTCCAGGGCTGCTTTTTAGCATTACCGACGCTCTTTTCAGGTGCGGGTTAGATGTATGGGTCTCAAAAATTTCTACTAAGGTTGATCAGGTTGTAGATGTTTTTTATGTCAGAGATTTTGATGGGCAAAAGGTTGATTCACCCGACCAGGTGGCAGCGATAAAGGATGCAATTGCAGAAGTGTTGTCGGGAAGAGACTAAAAAAGGAGGTAACTACTCAGGTTGGTTAGGCTGAAG
>JAJSZP010000198.1 GCA_030262775.1 Deltaproteobacteria bacterium
TTGATGCTGTTTGCCACAGTCACACCAAATCCTTGAAAAAATATTTCATTAACATGCTGCTACGCATGGTTGCATGATAATTATGCTTTAATTTCGGTGAAACTTCAGGTATTTATAACAAGATTCTCAAACTGCAAAGCTATTATACTATTCCATCCGGGCAGATTTTCGATTCCGGTATATTGAAACAATTCTTGTTCTATTTTAGCTTTAACGGGATCAATATATTTCAAATAAAATCTTAGATAATTATCCTTTATTCTGTATTTACTCAGCCTGGATTGTTTGCCTTTAAAATTATATACATAATCTCTTTTGATAAAGCCTGATACTTCCAGATCGTGCAGATATTCACTTATATCACCGTTTCGCGGTCTTCCTGTAAGCTTTGCAATTTCACTGACGGAACAATTTTGTTTTGAGAGAGTTTTTACGATTTTTTTATATGTTTTAGCCTGTTTGTTAAAAATATCATTGAATATTTTTTCAAACTCTTTAACAAGAATACCCCCTTTATCAAAACACATTTTTTTGATATTTTCTTCAGCGCTCTCCTTGATATTTATTTCTTCCAAATATTTAGGAACTCCTCCCGTTACTGAAAGAAGCTTCAATTTTTCCATAGATGAAATCAGATTTTTTTCTCTGCCAGAATTTGTTGCAATCTGCTAAAGGCAGCTCTTCAAGATTTATTTCAAGGGAAATTCGTCCTACAAAATCTGTATCCTTTAAGATATTTTTATCAATCCATGATGAGGCAGACCCGCACAATACCAAAACAAGACGGTCATTTTTTTTAAACCTTGTATCCCATGCAATTTTAAGCTTTCCTGGAAAATCTGAATCTTTGCCCGCCATCCATGAAATTTCATCAAGAAGTATTAAGATTTTTCCTGTTCGTGTATGGCTTGAAAGATGTAAAAACGCATCATTCCAACTTTCCAGCGGCAGTGCTGGAATATCAAAAATGTTTTTCATCTGTTCACTGAAATTTTTACGCTGATCTGCATCTGTGATAGAATTTCTTGGTGCAAGGCCCTGAATTTCACAAAAAAAATCAAAATTTTTACTGAATTCCTGGATCAGGGTGCTTTTCCCTATCCGCCGCCGCCCACTTACAACCACCAAACTCGCTGTTTTTTTCCCAGGAGCCCATTGAGTTTTCTTAGTTCATCTTTTCGTCCATAAAACATAATTTTCCACGAGACCTTTGCAAAACGTCCCCTTTTGCCCGATTACTGCGTCAGTCTCAAATTTCAATCCTCGAAATACTCAATCTATTCCTGTGGTTGAAATTTTCGCCTTCCTTGTACTCGAACAAAATTGAACATTTTTCAAAGGTCTTTCCTCTACAAAATGATTTTTGAAGTTTTATAGAGTGATGTATATCACATAATTTTCCTCTACACAACATTTTTTATCGTTTTATAGAGGTTTTTGGATCACATTAAACACCTCTATAAATCGTTTTTTATTTTGGCTGCCGCTGTACTTTTATTGTTTGAAGCGAGTTGATGATTGGCTTGATTTGATTCTTATGTTCGGGCGGGATAAGCAATATCGTCATCGGCAGGTTTTTTATTAGACCTTTCCCCGAATTTTTCAATAGTTCCATACTGTAATTTTTACGATTATTTTCTGATTCCATAAAAAGCAGAACATCTGTAAAATTTCCTGAAAAACCCTGTTGATCAATATGTTCTATATACTGTAAAAAAACATTATTTACAGTCAGGACAAATTCATCCATTTCAGCGTTGTCAACGCAATTCGTTTTTGAGACCATACATCTGCAATTAAACGGTCTGGCCGTATAAATTGGGCATTCATCATTTATCAATAACGGACATTTTCCCCATGAGCTGTCTATTTCTTCGTCAGGAATATCCTTTCCCTGAATACAAAGATCAGCTATTTTGTTTGTGGTTATTTTTGGCAGAAAACGTTTTTTATAAGATTCGTCCTTAATTTTTTTAAATAATTCTGATTTTCCATTTTCAATCAAGTAATCGGCTATTTTATAACCTTCAAGCATTGTCATAGTTACATTGCGTGTGCAGCAAACAGAACAATGTTTTTTACATGCCAGTTCAAGGGTATTGGTAAATGCGTCATAAATTTTGTAAATCCGGTCCAGAACATCTATTCTAACAGACAAATCCATTTTCCCTCCAGACTTTAGCTTTTTACGAAGCCGTCATTATTCATATTAAAAAAGATGTTAGTTTACAAGTTGCAATGGCTATTTAAGAAATGATATGCATATTTTAGCAATAGAAAACATATTCCCGGTCAAAAAAACAGGTGAATGTTATGAAAAGCAAAGTCTATTTTATTGATTTAAAGACTTCATATAAGGAAAACCTTCTTTCGAAGATTGGAAGACTTCTTGACACTTCGGGCCTTGGTTCAGCAGTCAAAAAAAGAGATCTTGTTGCTGTTAAAATGCATTTTGGGGAGCAGGGTAATACTGCTTTTATCCGGCCTGTATTTATAAGAAAAATTATTGCAAAAATAAAAGAAGCAGAAGGTTTTCCATTCCTGACAGATTGTAATACTCTGTATGCCGGTACACGAAGTGATGCTTTGCATCATCATATAACAGCTATTCAAAACGGATTTGCTTATTCAGTGATTGATGCTCCGGTTATCATAGCGGATGGGCTGAGGGGGCGCAGTGAAACTTCTGTGGTTATAAATCAGAAGCGTTTTAAAAGAGTATATATTGGATCTGAGATTATACGGGCGGATTCGCTATTATCAGTGGCACATTTTAAGGGACATGAACTTTCCGGTTTTGGCGGGACAATTAAAAATCTTGGCATGGGATGCGCATCGAAAAGAGGAAAGCTGGCTCAACATTCAACAGTGAGCCCTAAAGTTAAAAGAAAAAAATGTGTCGGCTGTGGTGAATGCGTGAGTCATTGCGCCAGAAAAGCCATAAGGCTGATACAAGATAAGGCAGTTATTGATCCTGCAAAGTGTATGGGCTGTGGAGAGTGCATCATTATTTGCGCCAACAATGCAATACAGATTCAATGGAATCAGGATATACCCGTTTTTCTCGAAAATATGGTTGAATACACGATGGGTGTTTTAAAGAATAAAAAGGGCAGAACATTATTTTTGAATTTTATTACCGATGTTTCACCTGAGTGTGACTGTCTGCCACATAATGATGCACCTGTTGTAAGAAATATAGGTATAGTTGCTTCAAAAGACCCCGTTGCAATTGATCAGGCCTCTGTAGATCTTGTTAACAATGAGCAGGCTCTCCCTGGATCGCGCCTTAAGAACAATACTAAACCTGGAGAAGATAAGTTCAGGGGAATACACCCAAAAGTGGACTGGACCATACAGCTTGAATATGCTGAAAGCATTGGGTTGGGGAGCCGTAGCTATAAACTTGTTAAAATATGAAAAGCGATCTTTCCTTAAAAAAAGCGACTTTTTCTTTTATCAAAAGCGCCTGTTCATGAGGGATTGCCAGAGCAAAGGCTTTGGATAAAACAGTTACCTCGTTTATATAACGTGCTTTTCCATTTTCCGGGTTTAAGATATGTTCTTCTGCCTGAAGAATAATAGACAATTTTTCGGATGTCTCTGCTTTGAAATAACGCTGATAATCAAAACCCTTCTAGAATTGTTCCACAACTTCCAGTTTTTTCAGCATTAATTTTGGCTATGTTCCCTTTAATTGTTGAAACTGTCCCAGCGAAATGCCAAGCAAAGACTCTATTGATATCTTTGGGTACTGTTCAAGTGAACGCCGCCATCCAAGATAAT
>JAJSZP010000199.1 GCA_030262775.1 Deltaproteobacteria bacterium
GCATGCTGACGATACATAACCAAAAGGCGAAGCTGTTCCAAGTGTGTAATGTTTGAAGGAAGGCTTGAATATATCTGACACAAATTCCGCGCTCTTTTTTTTAAACTTACATTATTATATAAATTTTTTGAGTCAGAATCAATCATCACCAAAGGCATTCGTGGCCATTCAGGATGTTCTCGAACCATCAGATTCGATAGTTTCATATTTCCATGAATTATGCCGGCATCGTGTATCCAGACAACAAGTTGGGCTAGTGCTACGAGAAGATATCTACGTTCCCTGGAAGATTTTGACTGTGCCAATACCGTTGACAATTTTAGTGAACCAACATCCTCAAGAACCAAAAAACCTCGTTTGTCCCGTGAACGCAGCCAAGCGTAAGATTGGACCACAGGAAGAGTATGCATGAATAAACGGTAGGTATCTAGCCAACTTCTGCAGTCCGGCCTCAATCGGCCCCAAGTACATGGTTTTCTAAATTCCTTGATTATATATGACACATTTTCTACCTGCACTCTCACAAGTTGTCGCTTAGTGTCTTTCTTGATAAAAATTTCTTTATTATTGATTTGATGTTCATATTGGCCTATGGCTGACTCTGCATGATTTAAAGTAATTGACGGTCGCAGGAGCCATTTGCCACGTTCAGTAATATGCTCTTTACATATACTGCTGCCTTTAAGGAGCTTATAGCGTCTACGCCGCCACCGTTTGTCAGCCTCCTTAGCAAGTCTATGAGAAAGCTTCCGCCACTCTTTTGTGAAATTCGCCTTTGGCGAGAAAAGGCCGCTGGCGGCTAAAAGAGTATACAATTCTCTAAATTCTAAATCGCGGCTCATGCGCATCAGCCATCCCAATAGATGCTGATGACTTTCTCTGGTAATTCGTTTATTAATCTGAATGCCGTATAGATCTACGAGGCAGAAATTTACATTATTGTTAATTATCACCAATATGTTGCCGCTATGAAGGTCTGGGTGTGCCACTTTTGCATGGGACAATTGGTTTAGGAACTTACCGAGTTCGTCCAGAAAGGCTTTCCTGAGTAAAGCTTTTGACATGCACTGGTTCCAGGCATTGCCAAATTCAAGCGCATCTTTTATTTCCTCTGTTACCAGGAAGCTGTGACCGTTCTTTCTGCCCCATGCGACAATCGGCACAGTTAATATCCCGATGGCAGCAAGTGCCATGGCCGATTTGAATTCCATCTTGGCGCGATAGCGCCATAATGACTTTATTCTTTCTTTTAGGCTGAGTGGATGGAAGTGTTTTATATAAAATGTTGGGTAATTGCCGGACGCGGGAGTGACTTTCAAAACAGTCCTTTTTCGATTGTGTTTGATTACCTGAGCGGATTTATACCAGCTTTCATTCCTTAGAAATTGGCTAAAGGCAATACCTGTTTTTTCCGACTGCCACTTCAGTGAACCAGGTTGAATAATTTGCTGTATGCCGACGTTCATTTAAGGCCGTAGCCCTCCGGCCGTCCTTTAAAGTGCCATTCAAGTAGCCTGATGCAGAGAACCAGTTTTTCCATGGATTTCTTATGACTGAACAGAGTGGCTAGATTGATAAAAAAATTAAAAAAAACCTTTGCCAAAAGGCTGACCATTAGCCCGCTTTTTAATATGGCCATGATAACTCGACTGTCATAATTCTTCTCAAAGAAAATATACCTTGATTTCCAATATTCAATCCTCGCTCTAATATTTATTCTGCGCGCAGTTTGCCCCTGGAGATGGTAAATTTTTGCATCAGGTAGATGTACTATCTTCCAACCCTTTTTTTTCATGCGTAAACACCAGTCGGTCTCCTCAAAAAAAAAGAAATAGTCCTCATCAAGCATACCCACATCATCAATCGCTTCTTTTTTTACTATCATACAGGCACCAATGACTGAGTCCACTTCAATCGGGCTTAAAAAATTATGCTCTTTTCCGGGATATTTCTTAGGGAAAAGCCTTCTCAGGAGACTCTTATTGAAAAGTTCTGTAGACAGATTGGGGAAGTTAGCGAATGAATTCTGCTTTGTGCCATTTCTGTTAAGAAGTTGACCACCACATATTCCGACTTCGGTATGACTGTCCATAAACCGGACAATCATTTCCAGGGCCCCTTCAGTCAAGAGCGCATCGCTATTCAATAATACCGCATAACGGCCGTTCATTTTAGTCAAGGCTCTGTTGTTGGCCTTTGCGAAACCTAAATTATATTTATTTTGTATTAATTTAACTTCCGGAAATTTTCTCTTTACAGATTCACAACTTCCATCACTGCTACCATTATCCACTACCCAAACTTCAAAAGCTAGCCTTTTTATCTTTTTGTAGATAGAATTTAAGCAGTTAATGAGTAGAGTCTTTGTGTTCCAGTTAACGACTATTATTGAAATATCATTTTTCATTATGTTATTTGAATAATTACTGTTTGAATTGATTTTTTGAACGCTAGCGGTTTCTATCAACTCGCAATACACCCTATAAACAACAGAACTATAATGGAAAAGGTTAGCTGGTTTTCTGAATAAAGGAATGAATGGATTCACACACCCTTTCTATATGATGAAAAGGTATTTCCGGATAAAGGGGGAGTGAAAGGATTTCTGATGCACACTTTTCAGTGACCTTAAAACTTCCTTTGGAATACCCGAGATCTTTGTATGCCTTCTGCATATGGATGGGGACAGGATAATGAATCATGGTTGATATTCGTCGCTCCTTTAAATATTCTCTCAGCCTGTCCCTGTTTTTCACACGAATCACATATGCATGGTAAATATGTTCGCCATAAGGATTCTCAGAGGGCCTTTCAATTTGTTCTATTTCACCTATGAGTGCATTATACCTTTTTGCTTTTTCCCTTCTCAGGCGGTTCCAGTGATCAAGCCATTTGAGCTTAACCCTCAGAATAGCAGCTTGAATCTCGTCCAGTCTGCTGTTGAAGCCTTTAATTTCATGGTAATATTTCTTCTCCTGTCCGTAATTTCTTAAAAGTTGCAACTCCCTGTAAATGTATACGTCATCTGTTGTGACAATACCTCCATCGCCAAGACATCCAAGGTTCTTTGTGGGATAAAAACTGAAACAGCCGGCGTGGCCGAAAGATCCGGCCTTCTTTCCCTTGTAGCCGGCGCCGTGGGCCTGACAGGCGTCTTCTATGATTTTTACAGCGTACTTTTTTCCTATTTCGACAATTCTCGACATATCAGCCATGTTGCCATAAAGATGAACAGGAATGATTGCCTTGGGACGAATTTTTCCTTTTTTTATTATCTCTTCAAGTGCGTCACAATCAATGTTGTATGAATCTTTATGTATATCTACAAAAACCGGCGTTGCCCCGACATAGGAAATGGATAATGCTGTGGCTATATAACTATTGGGGACGGTTATTACCTGATCACCCTTCCCTACTCCGCATGCGCGTAGAGCTAGATGAAGAGCTTCGGTGCCGGAACTAACACCTACTGCGTATCCGGTGCCGCAATATTGAGCAAATTCCCTTTCAAAAGCCTCGAGTTCATCTCCTAAAATGAAACGGTTTTTACGCAAGGCCCTGTTGAAAACCTCAATCAATTCTTGATGAATGGATCTATGTTGATTTTCCAGGCTAAAAAAACTGATAGGTTCCATTTCATTAACTCACGGATCATTGAAGCGTGGCTGAAGAAGAGAAAACATTCTCATCAAGTGGACCGTTCCAGTAATATTCCTTGTATTTTCTGTAAAACTCAATGGTCTTTTTCAGTCCTTCTTCGAGCCTTGTAGCCGGC
>JAJSZP010000200.1 GCA_030262775.1 Deltaproteobacteria bacterium
TTGGCGGTCCCATGGGAGACTGTGGTCTTACGGGCAGAAAAATCATTGTTGATACTTATGGCGGTCAGGGCAGTCATGGCGGCGGATGCTTTTCAGGAAAGGATCCTTCCAAGGTTGATCGCAGTGCATCGTACATGGGCAGGCATATTGCAAAAAATGTTGTTGCAGCCGGGATAGCAAAAAAATGTGAGGTGCAGATAGCATATGCCATAGGAGTGGCAAAGCCGGTTTCTGTTATGGTAGATCTTATGGGCACGGGAGTTTTACCCAAATCCAGAGTTAAAGAAATAATTAAAGAAGTTTTTGATTTAAGGCCTGCAGCAATAATTGAATATCTTGATCTTTTGCGGCCGATTTATAAGAATACCTCGGCATATGGCCACTTCGGCCGGACTGAGTCGGAATTTACCTGGGAAAAAACAAACATGAAAGATATTATTAGAGAAAAAGCAGGGCTATAAAGGAGATAATAAAATATAATGGATTACGATATTAAGGATATTAAGCTTGCAAAGCAAGGCGCTCTTAGAATTGAATGGGCGAATCAGAGCATGCCTGTTCTGAACCGCATAACGGAAAGGTTTACAAAGGAAAAACCATTAAAAGACTTAACTCTTGCTGCCTGTCTTCATGTGACAACTGAAACAGCATCTCTTATGAAAACTTTAAAGGCAGGAGGAGCCAGGGCTTTTCTTTGCGCTTCAAACCCCCTAAGCACACAGGATGATGTGGCGGCATCTCTTGTAAAAAATGACAAAATTTCTGTTTTCGCCATAAAGGGTGAGGATAATAAAACATATTACAGTCACATTAATTCAGTCCTTGATGCCGGACCCCAGTACACAATGGATGATGGTGCCGACCTTGTTTCTACTATTCACTCAGAAAGGTCTGAGCTTTTGGACCAGGTGAAGGGGGGCACCGAAGAAACCACAACCGGAATTATTCGGCTTAAAAGCATGGCTGCGGACGGGGTCCTGAAATATCCTATTATTGCCGTGAACGATGCAAAAACAAAGCATTTTTTTGATAATCGTTATGGCACAGGCCAGAGTACCCTGGATGGAATCATACGCGCAACAAACCGCCTGATTGCCGGGACGAATTTCGTTATTTGCGGCTATGGATGGTGTGGAAAGGGCCTTGCTATGCGGGCAAAAGGGATGGGCGCAAATGTTATTATAACCGAAGTTGATTCCACTGCCGCTCTTGAAGCTGTAATGGATGGTTTTAACGTGATGCCTATCAATAATGCAGCCAAGATCGGTGATATTTTCTGTACTGTTACCGGTAATATAAATGTTATAAGAAAAAGCCACTTTAAAATTATGAAAAATGGCGCTATTGTTGCAAATTCCGGTCATTTTAATGTTGAACTTGATCTTGATGGATTAAAAAGCATTACAAAGTCTTTAAGAACAATAAGGCCTTTTGTGGATGAACATACTCTTGAAAATGGCAGAGTAGTAAATGTTCTTGGCGAGGGCAGGCTGATAAATCTTGCTGCTGCCGAAGGGCATCCCTCAAGTGTTATGGATATGAGCTTTGCCAACCAGGCCTTAAGTATAGAATATATGGTAAAAAGTAAAAAATCTTTTGAAAAAGATGTCTATCCTGTACCCGAAGAGATAGATATGGAAATTGCAAGAGAAAAACTGGCAGCAATGGGAATCGCTATTGATGATCTGACTGCTGAACAAAAAAAATACCTGGCATCATGGACAATGGGGACTTAAGTCTCTAACCTAAAAAGTAAGGTGTACCCTATGCTTAAAGTGAAAGATATCATGACAGAAGATCTGATCACTGTCTTGCCCGGGATGGAGATTGCTCATGCCACAAAGCTCCTTTTGGAAAAAGGTATCAATGGCGTTCCTGTGGTGGATGAAATGGGAAATCTGGTGGGAATCCTTTGCCAGAGTGACCTCATCGCGCAGCAAAAAAAACTTCCAATCCCCTCCTTTTTTACCATTCTTGATGGGTTCATACCCTTGACTTCTATAAAGCAGCTTGAAAGAGAGGCTCAGAAGATAGCGGCTACTACTGTTGCCCATGCAATGACTCCAAAGCCTGTCACCGTTCGGCCCGAGACAGGTGTTGAAAATGTGGCCGCCCTGATGGTAGGCAAGAATTTCCACACCCTTCCTGTGGTTGATGAAGGAAAGCTGGTGGGAATCGTAGGAAAAAAGGATGTGCTGAAAACGCTCATGTCTGGTTAACTCCATTATATTCCCTCTTGATTGCCTGGTTTACTTTACTTTGGTTTATTCTTAATGTGCGAAATAAATTTTGAACAGTCAGTGTTTATTTTAAAAGAATGTCGTTATGATTCTTAATAACAGTTGGGAGGAACAACATGATACATCAAAGTGTAATTACTGATTTTTGTCAAAAGCAATACATGCCTGAAGTCGATCCATCGGCCTGCATTCACCCCGTTGCTACGGTTATCGGACGTGTTTCAATGGGCAGGCGGGTTATGGTTTCGCCCTTTGCATCGGTGCGGGGCGATGAGGGACAGCCGATTTTTGTCGGAGACGAAGCGAACGTGCAGGAAGGGGTGATCATCCATGCACTTGAAACAGAGCACAATGGCCATCCGATTGAAAAAAACCAGGTTGAAGTTGAGGGAAAAAAGTTCGCGGTTTACGTAGGTAAAAGGGTCTCTCTGGCTCATCAGGTTCAGATTCACGGCCCTGCATGTATAGGGGATGATACGTTTGTCGGCATGCAAACGCTTGTTTTCAAAGGAAAGGTAGGAAAAAACTGTGTGATCGAACCCGGATGCATCATAATGGGAGTCAGTGTAGCAGATGGACACTATGTGCCGACAGGAACCGTGTTGAATGACCAGGATGCCGCTGACAACCTCCCTGTGATTACTGATGACTACCCCTTCAAAGATCTGAACAAGGGTGTTGTGCATGTCAATACCAGCCTTGCGGACGGATATAACAAGATTGATTTGCCGCAGATGATCACGCCCTGAAAGGCTGGGTTAGGTTGCGCAGCATCCACACCATATTCTGCTTTAGTCGAGCCATTATAGTGGACCCCAAAAAGGAGACAGTGTGTTAAGGTGTGTTTCCAAGAAAAAGGAGGCACTTCAATGAGCAGAAAAAAACACAGCAAGGAATTGAAGGCGAAAATTGCCCTTGATGCAATAAAGGGTCAGAAAACAATGTCTGAATTGGCTTCAGAATATAGGGTTCACAGCAATCAAATAGGTAGATGGAAGAAGCAGTTGTTTGAGTCAGCCCCTGATATTTTTAACATGGGAAAAGACAAAGAGACTGAGAAAAAAGAGGTTGAACGAGATCGTTTATATAAAAAGGTTGGACAATTGCAGATCGAAGTGGACTGGCTAAAAAAAAACAGGTTATCTGGAATGAGCGCAGGTGAGAAGATAAAATACATAGAACCAAAAGATTCAGCTCTCAGTATCAGCAGACAGTACGACTTGCTGGGGCTGCCACGGTCATCTTATTACCAGCCCAGGGTTTTTCTGTAAACCAATCGCAAACGTGTTCGACGGCTGATGCGTTTAATGGGTATTGAATCAGTAGCCCTCAAACCGAATACAAGCAAGCCATGCAGAGAACATAAGGTGTATCCATATCTCCTGAGGAAATTGTCGATTACAGAGCTTGATCAGGTCTGGTGTTCCGACATTACCTATATCAGGCTGGCGCATGGATTTGTTGTATCTA
>JAJSZP010000201.1 GCA_030262775.1 Deltaproteobacteria bacterium
CCCAAAGATAAGGTTCACCTGCTGCTTAACTATGATCCCAAAAAGGCTATGACCTCCATAGTTGACAAAAAAAGCAAAATTTTCGGAATAATTCATCTTGGCAACAAAGGTCTTAACATAATCAAGATGATAAATTATGGTCTGCCGGTTCCTGGTGGTTTTATAATTACTACAGAAGTATTTCGTTGCAGAGAAATAGTTGACAGCTATCCGCCGGCTAAGCAGAATTTCAGAGAACAGGTCGCTAAAAACATATCTGCCCTGGAAAAGCTTAAGGGAAAATCATTTGGAGATCCGGCCAACCCATTCCTTCTTTCAATTAGAAGCGGTTCTTCTATATCTCAGCCCGGCATGCTGGATACTTTTCTCAATGTCGGGATCAATGAAGAAATAGTAGAGGGGATTGCCGCCCTAACCGGCAATGTCTGGTTTGCATGGGACAATTATCGCAGATTTCTTCAGTGTTACGGGATGTCATTTGATATTGAAAGAAATGCATTTGACGCAATCATAAGTGATTTCAAGGAAAAAACAGGGATACCTTATAAAAGAGAGTTTACCGGCGAACAGATGAGAGAGCTTGCGCTGACCTACAAAAAGATTATAAACGATGCCAAAATTGATATTGTAGAAGATCCTTTAGAGCAATTGCACCTGACCATCAAAAAAGTTTTTGATTCATGGGATTCATCAAAAGCAAAAACTTACCGTAAAATTATGGGCATATCTGATGACTGGGGTACTGCCGTCACTGTCCAGGAAATGGTTTTTGGAAATCTTTCCAGTTCATCCGGCAGCGGAGTGATCTTTACGCACAATCCCAGGTGGTCCGGCGACAGCCTGAGATTGTGGGGTGACTTTACCCTTGGAAATCAGGGAGAAGATGTGGTTTCAGGGCTTGTTAAAACATTTCCTATCTCTATTCACCAGCAGGAAATAGAAATGAGGGAGACCGATATAACACTTGAAACACATTTTCCCGAAATTTATAAGGCCTTAAAAGAGTGGGCCAATGACCTGATCTATAAAAAAGGCTGGACTCCGCAGGAACTAGAGTTTACCTTTGAAAGTCCTTTAATAAAAGATTTGTACCTGCTTCAGACCAGAAACATGGCAATGAGAGAAAGAAAAAAGGCGCTTACTTTTGACCCTGAAAAAATAAATGAGGCAAAATATCTGGGCCGTGGTATTGGAGTAAGTGGTGGAGCAATGAACGGCCGGGTAGTCTTCACCCTGGAGGATATTAATAAATGGAGAAAATTAGAGCCGGAAACATCTTTAATTCTTGTTAGAGGAGACACTGTCCCCGATGACATCATGGAAATTAATTCAGCCGATGGTCTTGTAACGGCGCGAGGAGGTTTAACCTCTCATGCGGCAGTTGTTGCTCACAGACTAGGCAAAACATGCGTTATCGGTTCAGGCAATCTGGTATGTAATGAAAAAGAAAAAAGCTGCCTTTTTAATCAAGTGCTTTTAAAATCAGGGGATTATATAAGTATTGAGGGGCGGGAAGGTTCAGTTTATCAAGATAAAATAAAAGTAAAAGTAAATTAGAATCATGCCCAAAAATTAATATAATACCTAAGTTGAGCGATTTTTGGGGAAGAAATGTGCTGAGATCTTGATGCATAAGGGTTTGCGAAAACCGCAGGCATACCCGTGGATATGTCGAGGATTTTTGTGAATCCTTGATGCGCAAGAGATCAGTACAGATTAAGCCAAAAATTGCTCAATTTAGGTAATAGGGAGAAGTAAGATGGGGATGAAACTTGGCGTAAATGGATTTGGAAGAATCGGAAAACTTACTGTATGGCACCATATAGCCAGAAAATACTTTGATGAAATTATAGTTAATATCGGACGGGAGGCCGGCACATCCATTGAGGATATCGCTCATTATGCAGGCAGGGATTCAAATTATGGCCTGCTGCATGGTTTTCTTTACGGTCAAAAAGCAGCGCCTGTTATTCATGATCTGGATGAAAAAAATGGCAGCATGACAATTGATGGTGTAAGTGTCAAGTTTTTAAGGACTTCCAGGAATCCCTTCGACATTGGCTGGAAAGATCATGGCGTTAATCTGGTAGTTGACACAACAGGGCAATTTGTTGATCCAACCCTTTCTCCAGACCACCCCAGAGGAGCTTTAAGAGGCCATTTTGAGTCAGGAGCAAAGAAAGTTATAGTCTCAGCTCCCTTTAAGATAAAAGATAAAAGCGAACCAATGCCCGAAGACGCTGTAACTACAGTAATGGGAATAAATGATAATGACTATGATCCCAGACGTCATAAAGCGATTTCTAATGCATCCTGTACCACCACATGCCTTGCCCATATGATGAAACCCATTCTCAACTTTTTTGGCCATAAAAAAATTCTTTCTGCCTCCATGGCAACCGTTCATGCAGTCACGGGGTCACAGGAAGTTCTTGACCGTCTGCCAAAAACAGGGACAACCGATCTGAGAAAAAACAGAAGCGTAATGAATAATATCATACTAACCACAACAGGAGCAGCTAATACACTCAGACTGGTCATTCCTGAAATGGAGCAAATCGGGTTTATTGCTGAATCTGTAAGAATTCCCACATCAACCGGTTCTCTTATTATTTTAGTAATAAACCTCCAGGAGGAATTGTCTGGAGAACCAATAAGAAGAAAATTAATAAACGACATGTATATGCAAGCAGCTGCCGAAGATCCAAAGGGATATCTGCACTATACAGACAAACAGAATGTTTCTGGTGATATTATAGGGATACCGATTGCAGCAACAATAATTGAAGGCCATGAAACTCATACCAGAACTGCTAATGTTAAAATAGATTTGAAAAAAGTGCCTGGATTAGACAAAAATGTTATTTCTTCATTGAATGATACAGTCATAAGAATTCCCGTAACTCAATGTGTTATATATGGCTGGTACGATAATGAAATGGGAAGCTATGTTAACATACTCGGTGACAGGACTGTTTCGGTGGCAGAAAATATGTGAGAAAGTACAGGTAGAAGGCTGAAGGCTGAACTACCCCGCAGGAGAGTTGTGAGGAATTTTTTTGATTAAAAATTAAGGATTCAAACATCCTTCAGTTTTCTACCTTCAGCCTATCTACCTTCAACCTATTACTCAGCCTGACAAATTCTTCAACGCTGAGGGTTTCTGCACGTCGGGTTGGATCTATACCTGCATTTTCCAGCGTATGCCTGGATGTTTCAGCAGCAATATGAAGCTCGCTGCCCGCAAGAGCATTTTTAAGATTTTTTCTTCTCTGCCCGAATGCAGCTTTTATTACTCTATAAAGAAACTCTTCATTATCTGAATATTTCAGGCTTTCTTTAAAAGTTATCTCAAGAACCTCGGAATCAACTTTCGGTCTTGGAAAAAATTGAGAAGCCTTAATATCTGCAACTTTCTTTATATCTGCACAATAATTAAGCATAACCGTAAGTCTCCCGTATTTTTTACAACCCGGTTTTGCTGTAATGCGTTGAGCAAGTTCTTTTTGAAACATAAGAACTGCGTGGCTTACAGCGCTTCTGGCTTTTATAAGTTTAATAAGAACCTGGGAAGAAATATTATACGGCAGATTTCCTAAAACCAGTATTTTACGATTGGCTTCTTCAGCAAATTCCTCAATATTAACTCTCAGGATATCTTTCTCAATTAA
>JAJSZP010000202.1 GCA_030262775.1 Deltaproteobacteria bacterium
TTCAACCCTGGGTTGCGGCAGCCTGTCTTTGTTATCAAATATCAAAAATATCCTCTCAGCCGATGCCATAGCATTTTGCATGATATTGTACTTTTCAGCCATGTCTCTTATAGGCCTGAAAAACATTTTCATATAAGAAATAAAGGCAACAAGCGCACCAAGGCTTATGCTGCCCGCCAGAGCTTGGCCTCCTCCATAAAAAATAACAACAGCTATGGCTACAGCTCCAATAAGTTCCACAACAGGCATAAATATCGCAAAGATCTGCACCTGTTGCATACCTGCCTGGTAATTTTCATGATTGAGCCTTGCAAAATCTTTGTAATTGTCCTTTTCCCGCAAAAAAAGCTGTACAATTTTTATCCCTGCAATTGTTTCCGAAAATTTAGTATTTATTTCAGCCACTTTTATCCTGAGAACCCTGAATACATCTCTGGCCCGGCTTGAAAAATATAATGATGCGTACAAAACAAAAGGAAATACTACAAAAGAAATTAGGGCCAGCTTCCAGTTAATAGTGATTAGAACAAACATAATGCCAAAAAGAAGAAATATATCCTTAAACAAAAAAGAGATAACCGAGGTGAACAGTTCGTGCATATTCTGTGTATCATTGGTGACCCTTGTGACAAGCCGGCCAACAGGATTCCGGTTAAAAAATGCAACTGATAAATCCTGGATATGCGCAAAAAGGCGGACCCTTAAATCATGCATTATTTTCTGTCCGGTATATTCCATTAACATAACCTGTAAAAAATTTAGTACAAAATTTAAAAGAATTAATCCGATGAAAATGGCTGTTATAAGACTTACTCCGGCTAAATCGTCTTTTCGCAATATGGAAAGATCTTCTTTATCCAGTCCTGACAGGTCATCAAATGATATTAAAGCAAATGATCCGGAAATCCTGAATTGATCTGAATATTTGTTTACAATTGCTTTGATTTCAGGATCAGTTATGTCTGCCTCTAAAAATCTGACTTTATTTTCTCTGCCACTAACATCCTTAAAATTAGCTGATTCAAACTTGGGAACAATATACCTGTCTATTGCAATTTTGGTAATATACGGAAGGGACAGATCAAGAAGGGTAATAATAATGACAAGAAATATTGATAATATGAAAAACAATCTATACGGTCTGGTAAAAGGATAAAGCCTTCTTAACATCTTTATATCATAAGACTTCCCAAGCTGTTTTTCCTCAAAATATCCGAGATCAGTACGCATTAAGCTCCTCTTCTATTTCCTGCAGGCGAAATGTTTTTGCGTAGTATCTGTCATTTTCCATCACTTCCTCATGCGTACCTGATTCTATAATACGACCGCTATCCAGTACGATTATTTGATCAGCAAATTGAACCGCTGAAAGCCTGTGTGAAATAATTATTACTGTTTTTATGCCAGCCAATGATTTTATGGTATTTATGATGGCGCTTCCGGTTTCCATATCCACCTGACTTACAGGGTCGTCAAGGATTAGAATGGGGCTATCTCGCAAAAGCGCTCTGGCAAGCGCTATGCGTTGTTTTTGTCCTCCGGAAAGAATTACACCTTTTTCTCCTGTTATTGTTTCAAAACCATCGGAAAAGGATTTTATTGTACTATACAAAGATGCTTGCTTAACAGCTTTAACCAATTCCTTTTCATTTGCTTCTTTATTTCCCAATAAAATGTTTTCCCTGATCGTACCTGCAAATAAAAAGGGCTCCTGGGGCATAAAAGAAATCTGTGCCCTAAGATCCTTGAGCAGGATATTGCGGATATCTTTTTTGTCTAATGTTATCCTGCCGCCTGTGACATCAAAGAGTCTTGGAATAAGGTTTGCAAAGGTTGTTTTACCGCTTCCGGGAGCTCCCACAATGCCCAACACCTTTCCCTTATCCAGTTTTATATTAATTCCGGCAAGTACAGGCTTTTTATCATGACCATACGAAAAAGTGACGTTTTCAAAACCAATACTTCCCTGTATGAGTTCAAGATGCTCTGCGCCTGAGAAATCAGCAATCTCGGGCCTGTTCTGTAAAATTTTGTCTATTCTATCCAGTGATGCTCTTCCCCGCTGTAGAAGGTTGATTACCCAACCCATAGCCATCATCGGCCATGTAAGAAGGCCGAGATAGCTTATGAACGCCACAAAATCTCCTGGAGTAATCGTCAGGCCTATGGTTTGTCGTCCCCCGAGATAAAGGACTATTGCAAAGCTGATATTTGAAAAAAGGAGCATCATCGGGAAGAAAGATCCTGTTATCCTTGCAAGTCTCAAGTTGCTGTTTATATAATTCTTTGATATATTTTCCAGTCTGATTCTCTCATCCTTTTCCCTGTTATATGCTTTTATAATTCGTATACCTGCAAATCTTTCTCTTGTAACCTCGGTTAAATCAGAAAATGTTCCCTGAACTTCCTGATACAGGCGGTGCATCTTTTTACTAAAAAAGCGCGTGCCGAAAATAATCATCGGCATAGGGATTAATACAAATAAAGTCAGTTTGACATTAATATATGCCATAAAACCAATAGCAGCGGAACCAAGCACAATTGAATCTGTAAGAGCTACCATCCCCATGCCGGTTGCCATTCTGATATGCTGAATATCATTTGTTGCATGAGCCATAATATCGCCGGTCTTGGTTTTATCAAAAAAAGAAGGGGAAAGTGTTTGAATATGAGCAAAAAGCCTGTTTCTCAGCCCCTCTTCCAGTCTTCTCGACGTACCTATAAGGCAACGCCGCCATCCATACCTGAACAATGCAATCAAAACGGCTATGCCCACTATATAAAGTGCATAGTACGAAAGTCTTATTGCATCGACCCTGAAGGCTGTGATGTCATCAACAGCCCATTTTATAATTCTGGGAATAAACAGTTGCAAGAAATCGACAACTATCAGACACGCAAGACCGAAAAAAATTAAAAGTCGTTTTTCAAAAAAATATGGTTTTATTAACTTTATTGATTTCATGAAAACTATTCAGGTTGTCAGGTTCAGGGTTGGTCGGATTTTAAATATTATTTTTGTACAGGATTTAGAGGATATTCAGGATTTAAATTGAGTGTAACCAAAATAGAACAATGCGACCTTGATGAACCAAGGATTTTCTGGATTAAAGGATAGATAAAATCCAACTATTTGTTGTAAAAACAATAAGTAATACCCTTTTACTCCTGTTAAAGCTGGTTCAAAATGGTAGTCCGGCTGATCATTTTCAGCTTTATTTTTCTGCTGAGCCTGAATAATTTTAGCTGCATAATTTTGAGCAAGTTCCTCTATTTCTTCAGAAATTTTAAAGAAACTCTGCTGGCCGCTTATGATCTCCTGAATCCGTGAAGATAGTTCTGACCATTGATTCCGCGGTAGAGAGAAGCCTGTACCAAGATTGATCAATGTGTGCTGACAAACTCCTCTTGCAGCTCGTTCAGGTTGAACCAATCTATAAGTATAATATTGTCTGCCGTCTTTTTTATTGTATTACTCAGGACATCAAAGAATGTAATCAAAGTTTATTCCATAAAGTTCAGTTACATCATCCAACTCATCGTCTATCATTAAATCAGCTTCCCAATATTTTTCTTCAAATTGCCTCACATGTTTGAAAGCTTCAGAACAATATTCTGAATCAATCTTGTTTCTAAAGGTCTCTTCTAAACGGATACGTTG
>JAJSZP010000203.1 GCA_030262775.1 Deltaproteobacteria bacterium
CTGCCACTTCTCCCTTGAGTCTCTTGAACCGGTATTTTGGAGTCCATACAATATGGTACCGGCAATGCCAAATTGTTTGTGATAACTTACGAAATCTACTCATTTGTTACTTCTTCGTTAAGTTGTGGGACAACTCGACCTTGGAGTAACAAAGGTTGTTCAGATGGTAAAACCACTGAACTGTGACCTGGCCCAAAGGGCCAGGTTTTCTATGTTAGAATGAAACAATTTGCCGAACGTTATTATATTCCTTTATGGTGGAATGATCCGGAACTAAAACACTGCGGGCCATGACGCATTCCGGTTGTTTGCCTGGCGACAATATATATTTGACCGCTATTTTAAATATCTTGGAAACCTTTTCAACAATTGGTGAAGCGGAGGGGGATGTTGCTATTTTTGTTAGTTTTATTTTTCAGTTGTTCCATGATGATTCATATGATAAATATATTTTGTAGTATAGGAATTTCCATTTATATATATTCAGCCACAGACCCACACAAACAGGCTCAAACAGACAGGCACAAACAAAATAATGAAAGTCCGTGTGGGTCTGTGGCCAATAATTAAAATTAAAAAGTCTCCACTTTGTCGGAGATTATTTTGGTGAATCGTCCCCTTCATTATTGAAGGCTAAAGATCAATTTTTTACATTTTTTTATTTTTGAGTGAGCTATAAAAACAATGAATAAAGAATCTTTTTTACAAAACACCGGGGAAAAATTGAAGGAGATACTTCGTCCATCCCAGCAGGAGTTGAATCGCGGTCAACGCCTGGCCGATTTTTTAAAGCAGTGTATCCGCTGTGCAATGCGAGATGATTTTCTCCAGTTGGATGAACTGCTTCGTACAAAAATGGCTGAAAACGTGGAACAGGAAGAGGCATTGACTGACTGTAAACCTGTCTTTGACAGCTTGCGGGAATACGCCAGGGAACAGGTGGAAAGATACCGGCTGGAATTTATCGAAAACCTTAACCGGCTGGCAGAAGAAGCAGGGCTGCCTGTTGAAATTGATTTTCCACGTTTCAGCGTGCTTAAAGGCATTGACGGGGAGATTGCTTTCAGCAAACGTATTACCACCATCAACAAGAAGATACTGAAATCCATTGATCCCCGTCGTATCGTTACTGCCGCCCTTCGTGTAAAAAAACAACTTTATGACCGGCCTTTTGATCCTCGAAAGTTTATTGACGGCCTCTACGAGACGTATGCCGAAATCAGCAAAATGGATAATATTTTCCCAGGCAATCCGGTTCCCATTCAACGGTTTTATCTAAAATATGTGATTTCCCTGCAAAGCAAAACGTTTTTAACCAATATGGATAAGGCCAAGTTTCGGGGCTACAGTCTGGAACAGTTTGGCGTGGATCTATGGCGTTATTTCGAGGCCGGTATCGGCGGAGCTTCGAACGGCAAGAAGTTGAGGCTGGATCCGGGGCGCAATTATTCCCTCTGGCTTATTGACAGCAATGGCGAACGTCGGCAGATTTCAGGAATTTCGTTTCTGGAGAATGAAACATGATACCTATGAAAGAAATTGATCAGTTAGAACCATTTCAGGCCAGATCAATTATTGAAGAACTTCGAAAAGGGAGCGTACCGGCCGATTATGTGCCTTTTTTTACTGTTGGCCGCGATAACTGGCTCACTTTTATTGAGGATGATCTGAAAAATTATATTGCCGAAGGCGGGACTAAAGTCCGCTTTCTCAGTGGTGATTACGGTGACGGCAAGACTCATTTTATGTCAATAATTCGTCATCTTGCGTTGCAACAGGGGTTTGCCGTCTCTTTTGTCGTGTTGACGCGGGAAGTGCCCATTCACAAATTTGAAGCCGTCTATCAATCTATTACGCGTCAGCTTCGCGGTCGTTTTGAGGGCATTGGAATTCGAAATCTCCTGAGCCAATGGTTAGGCACTCTGGTTCAAAATGACACTCCTCCTTCAACAGAGCAAATTGCTGATCTGGCCGAAACCTTACGCAATCTGCCTGGCATGAACGTAAATTTTGCCAATGCGCTTGTGACCCTGGCGCATAATCGTTTTTTGCCATTGATGGAAGGAGAACATAAAGAAGATCGCATCACAAACAGGGAGATCATTTTCCACTGGTTCGAGGCAGGCAAAGCAACCAAACGGGAACTTAAACCCTTCGGAATTTTTGAAGTAGTGAACAAGGCCAACAGCAAGCAGATGCTCAACTCCCTGAATGCCTTTCTACGTTATCTGAACTATAAAGGATTTATTCTGCTGTTAGATGAACTGGAGACGGTCATCGCCCAGTCCGCCTCAGTGCGCAACGCAGCTTACGAGAACGTGCGGCTGCTGATAGACAATACAGAACAGTCTGAGTATTTCCATATTTTTTTTTCCATCATCCCGGACGTATTGCTGTCTGAAAAGGGATTTAAATCCTACGATGCGTTATGGAGCCGTGTTCGTTCCATCGGTCAGCAGAAGCGTCTGAATTATCGCGGGGTTTTGATTGATCTGCATCGAACACCGTTGAAATCGGGCGAGTTGGTCGATCTGGGGCAGTCATTGCGTCGTATTCACGAGATATCTTATCGTTGGAACGCTGCAGAGTCTGTGCCGGACAAGCTTCTTGAGGATATCTGTAAAAATCAGGAGAAGATGGGGCTCTTGAGCGAGGTTCGGCTTTTTGTCAAACAGGTCATTCGAATTCTGGATATGGCCGAACAGGGCAAAGATCCGGCAGAGACACTTGATCTTACCGAGCATATCGTTTCCAGTCAGCAGGAAATGGAACAAGAGAAGATGGAACAACTGCAGCCCAGTTGGGATAAGTAACCTATGGATAAGGCCAATTTTATCCATTTGCTGGAAAGCGCCGGCAATTTCAAACTCAGAAGGGCGGTGGAACGCTTGCGGGAGGGGCTTTTCGATCCCTTTGGTGTCAGGCTGTTAACTGCCCATGAAGCGCAATTAAACAGTATATTTGACCATGGCGTTAAAACCCTGGAGAAAAATGAATCCACTCACCTTTGTGTCTGCGGCGCCTATGGCCAAGGTAAATCCCATAGTCTTACCTATATTCGTCAACGGGCTCTGGCACAGGGGTTCGTTACCAGTCAGATCAACCTTGATCCAAGGGAAATTCCGTTTTATGACTTCCGGCAGGTTTACCATGCTCTCGTGAGTCAAATTTCTTTTCCAAATAGCGAGTCATCCCTGGTAAAATGGTGGAAAGACCTGAGCGGCAAACAAAAAATATCCTGGAAAAATAACAGCGCCTGGCCGCTGGATATCATCCCGGAATCCATGCCTCATTTTTTCAAAGCCATTTTAACGGCCATGGCGCAGGATAACATACCGCTTTCCAACCGGCAAAAAGGCTTAAAAAAGCATATCACATTCCGGCCCCGCGAGTTTCCCTGGCTCCTTGCCAACGCCCTGAACGGAAACAGCCTGCCCGTGTTTCGTCTCCGTCATGCCATGAAGTACCGACAGGTTCCATTTTACAAAGACGCATCACTGGTCTGCAAAGGATGGGAGCCATATTTTGAGGCAATCTGCGGCCTGTCAGCCATGTTTCAAAAAACAGGGTTTAAAGGCTGGGTTCTGCTGTTTGATGAAGGTGAATCCATTGCCCAGCTACGCATCAACGTGCGCCGGAAAAGCTA
>JAJSZP010000204.1 GCA_030262775.1 Deltaproteobacteria bacterium
CGGTTTAATTGTCATCACATCTGTGTTGTTGAGGGAAAGTCGCTTTCAGGCATTATCTCGCAGCATGACCTGATCATACTCCAGGGATCTAATCCCCTTGCTGTAATCAATGACATTCAAAAGCAGACAACCGTTCAAGGGGTTGCACGGTTAGTTAATGCCATGGACCAAATGGTCAAGAGACTTCTCGGCTCCGGTGCATCCTCAAAAGAGATAGCAGCCGTTATTTCTGAGTGCAATGACCACCTGACACGAAAGATCATCGCCTTGACAGAAAAAGCCCTGCATGAAGAAGGCATAGGGCCTCCTCCTGTTTCTTACTGCTGGCTTGCTCTGGGCAGTGAAGGCCGCAAAGAGCAAACACTGAGAACAGATCAGGATAATGCTATTATTTATTCGGATCCAGAGCCTGGCACAGATCAGGATATTCACAAGTACTTTCTTCGTTTAGCTCAAGGTGTTGTTTCCAGCCTGGAAATCTGTGGCTTTCCGTTATGCAAAGGAGGCATTATGGCCAGCAACCCACGATGGTGCCGGCCGGAAACAGTTTGGAGACATTACTTTTCATCGTGGATTAACGAAGCATCGCCTGAAGACCTGAGAAACAGCACAATTTTTTTTGATTTCCGTCCCCTTGCAGGCGACGCTGTACTGGCCCAAAAACTCCGGATTTTTTTGAATCACAACATTGAAAAGAATAGAGCTTTTTTAAGACATCTTAGCACCAACGCTCTTTATAACGGACCGCCCATTGGTTTTCTCAGGGCGCTTGTGGTTGAAAAAACCGGCGCCTACAAAAATGAGCTCAATCTGAAAATGAGCGGACTGGTGCCTGTGGTTGATGCCATTCGTGTGCTCAGCTTAAGTGAGCAAATCAACGCTACCAACACCTTGAATAGACTGAAAGCTATTACCCGCAAGAAACTGCTTTCCAAAAATATGGCAGAAGATATTAAGGAAGCGTTTAATTTTATTATGTTCCTCAAAATAAATCACCACATAAGGCAAAAGGAAAAGGAAATAGAACCGAGTGATTATATCAACCCCAAAGCCCTGTCCAAACTTCAGAGAAAATCCCTTATTGAGGCATTTCATGTGATTAGAGATATGCAAGGCGAATTAAAAGTGCGTTTTCCGGAAAGCATATAGTTAAAAAAACATGTTAAACTTCCTCAAGACTAACAAGCTGCGAAAGGTGTATACCCGGCACACAGGCAGGGACGACATGCCTGATGCTCTTCGCAAACAACTGGAAGTCAAAAAGGCATATCAGCCCGGGACACTCATTTCAAATAATCCCTTTGTTATCTTTGATACAGAAACAACTGGTCTTCACCTTGAAGAAGGTGACCGACTTCTTTCCCTCGGAGCAGTCAAGATGACAGGAGGCAGGATTCATCTTGGAGATGCCTTCTACGAGTTAATCAATCCGAAAGGCCCCATTCCGACCTCTTCCATCTTTATTCACGGCATTACGCCGGACATTGCAAGCGCAAGGCCGCCCATTTCAGATATTCTTTTAAAGTTTTTGGACTATATGGGACACGATGTAATAATAGCCCATCACGCTTTTTTTGATATGAAATTTCTAAATCATGCTATGCAAAATTGTTTTGGATTTCCTATTCAGAACCGTGTTATTGATACTGCCCTTGTCGCTGCCTGGATCGGGCGCATGGAGGATGTAGAACTCATAGCTCCTGAAAGCTGTCATGATACACGCTTTGACGCTGTAGCTATACACTTTGGCATTACTGCCAATGATCGTCACACCGCATTTGGCGACGCCCTGTCTACGGCATTGCTTTTTCAACGCTTTATCAATATATTGAATAAAAACGGTATAAAGACTTTGGGTCAACTTGTTAGAATTGCGGGAGTGTCTTGAAAAAAACTGCCATTCATCCTCAAAAAGAAAAAAACTATGAACAGAGAAAACGGGAATAAGAAAAAAAATGATCCGGGATGGGCAATCCGTGAATTAGTGCCAAAAGCAGTTCACACAGACAGAGATGAACATCTTGATTACCTCTACAAAACGGACATTAACGCAAGACTATGCCAACCGTCCTTCTCGGACAGAGGCGAATGGGGAAGACCGAGATATTCAAGCGGGTAGTAAACAGACTTTTTTCGGACAGGATAAATACCGAGACAAAGATGCCTCTGTCAGGTCTGAGACCGTAAAGAAATATCAATTTGAGCATCCGGTTCATCAAGGGAAACGATTCGATTTGCAATGTGTTTTTTTCCATCAAGCTTCTGTTCGTTCTGTTCCTGGAGCAGAATCAGCAGATTCAGAAGCTGCCAGGTTTTTTCTTCTTCCTTATCCGAAGCTTTGAAAGTTTGAACGATTTTCTTGAAAATCTGTCCGGATCATCCCACCATAAAGGGATATAATAACGTTCGGCAAATTGTTTAATTTTCTCGAACGCCTTGAAAATCAAGCCGATATCGGTCGGATAAATGATATTGTTTGGCAAAACTGTCGAATCAATCAGTATGCTGTCTTTCTCAATAATACCGGCAAAACGCAATGCTTTGAAAACAGCAAATTCTATAGCCTCTATACCCTTGACACCGAAACGCTGCCGCAATTTAGTCAGCTTGCTGTGATGCATGAACGTACAAAGACCTTTATCAGAAACATTGCAGAAATACTGGATATAGCGGTTTTCCTTAACCTGCTCAATTACTGACCGGTCACCGAGCATCCGGAATTTCGCGATGATGAAAATAGCCACGATTGTCCGGAGGGAAGTGCTGGTACGTCCTTGTTCCCCCTGTGTCAGGATAGTTCTTCACTGGAGGCGACATCTATCCTGACACAGGGGGGTTTGACGGCACTATACAGACCAATAGCAAAAAGTATCGTGGCTACCAATAAAAGTACATCTGGTATATCTCTCGTAAAGTCAATAAATGTTTGGTTGAAGTGGGGATACATCTGACTAATAAATTTTTGCCAGGGCTGTGCTTTCACAAAACGATTAGCGATGATGGACTGGATTCCGTTCGAAACCAATATTACTGGCGTGTAAAATAAAGCAGTTAGTGTGCTGGTTATCAGTATGCTTGGAAGTGCAAATTCATAAAAAACTCTTTTTTGCGTGTGACCACTGATAAACAGCAGCAAAAGTACCCATAAATAAATGCCTGCTATCGGAAATAGCATTGTCGGCATTGTCAGCATGCCTAAAGCAGCTACCAGAGAGAATGAAGCGGTTTTTGATATAGACAGTTGCTTTGCAATTCTCGCACCTATCAAGGCGAGACTCAATGTAAATAAGACAACAAGTGTATACCCTCTTGCATTGGTGAAATATAAGACGAAATACGGAAAAACGGCAAGTGTAATTGATGCAAAAACACCTGATTGTTTTAGAGTGCGACAAAGAATATAGACGAGTGGTATTAATGCGTTGCCCGCCAAGAAGGCTATAAATCTTATTGATACGGGATGATTTCCCCAAACCAATGTTGATACTTTTGTTACCTGAAGTTTCACCGAAATTAAAGCATAATTATCATGCAACCATGCGTAGCAGCATGTTAATGAAATATTTTTTCAAGGATTTGGTGTGACTGTGGCAAACAGCATCA
>JAJSZP010000205.1 GCA_030262775.1 Deltaproteobacteria bacterium
GGCATTGTTTCCTCCTGATATAACACATTTGTTGCGTAGTGTCTCATATCAAGGATGTTTACACCTGTCTATAGTTAATATATTGTATATTTACAAGTGGTTATCATTTTTATGCGATTTCGGCCATTATTAACTCCGTTCTATAAAATACGCCGAAAAGCCATAATTAGAATTGCTGTTCATCCTTCCCAGGATAGAATCCGCAGGGCAATGGAAAAACTGCCAGGTGTAAAATTTGTCAAAGAACTAATACGAAAAGGAGAACTGAATTTAAGCTTTCAAAAACCGTTCAGGCCTAAAAGAGAGTAGTATATCTTCTGTGAGGTCTACTAATATGTCCACAGTATTAATGCAAACTGTAAAAAAATAACTTTCCTCGTCATGTTTTATCAAAAAACGCCATCCTAATTGCGCCTAACTTTGCATCTTACTGCGGGGTTCGTGCGAGTCACCTGCGCCAAAAGCAATGATGACTTGGCAAATGCAACGTTCTGCTCTGAAATTGCTAAAGTAAAAAACGCGCGGGCTTTTGGTGTCAGGTGCACTGGCTGGTTCGACGCTTCTCGGTTTTTCGATATTTCTTAGAACTATACGCTAATTGTTTGATACTCCAGGTAACACTGTGCATATTTCTTGCCTGATAAAATGCTGCTTACACAGATGACTATGCAGCAGATGGTTGGACGACGCTCACAAGTTTAACGACAAAGTATCAAACCGCAGCCATCGCTGGGTGTGATTCCACGTAGGTAAAGGGTATCTGCTCTGTCGGAGATGCCTGGAAATAGGATAGCTTCACGAACTGACTGACAGGCATTGAGGTTACTAAGTTAAGGGCTAACTCTCGCAACTCTTCTGATACTTCATCTAACTTATGCAGGGGATAGCTACGTGGACCATATTCTGTACGTTCCGTCAGAATGGAAAAGTGAAGCAGTGTTAAACTGATCGCTCGACGTGTTTGCTTATTGAGACGCAAGATGATGTAGTCAGTTAACTCAATACCTGTAGCAGATTCATTCACGCCAAAGAAGATTTCCAGAATGTCTGCCTCTTGGTCATAAACGAAACGCACTGGTGTAGCATCACTCGCAGTTGTCTCTGTTTCGTAAAATTTAGCTTTACCCATTTTGTTCACCTTTTTGGTCGAATATACTTGGCCCATCCGGTCACCACGAAGTTGTTTGGGACATACTGGCCGTGTTCATCAAGACGCGTTTTGAAGACCACGATGACCACCAAGTGGTTGTTTTCTGGCAATAACTCGTCAAAGCGTTTGTAATACCGGTACTCGTTGGGAAGCAGTGGGTCTTGTTTGCGCCGTCCGGTGCGAACTGTCTCAAGAAACATGCCAAAAAACAGTTCTAACTCAGGTCGAGATTCCAAGATATGCTGCCAGCGTTCTTCTGTGCAGTAGATGGTATTGCCATAGCGATCTTTAACTGTCCATTTGCTCATCGGTATTTTTGCTTTACGTTGAATGATATCTGACTCTCATTATAAAATAATTATACGCGGAATAGTTTGCGCGGTCAATGAGACTACGTCACTTTTCCACCGTCGAACCGCCGCAAATAACCGGCTGTTAAAAGCGGAGCGACGATAGGAGCAGCGCTTTTAACAGCCGGTTATTTGCTTTGTTATGTGATTTTTCAATCAAACTGTGACCTAACCTACCAGCCCTTGCTATAACAGATATTGTTTGATCAATGTTATCTACAAATGTTTTTAATTCTGTTGCCATAAACGTTTTTGCACGATTAAAAGTCTTTTCAATTTTTGGAAGTGATTCCATTGTGTCAATTAAGGATACAAATCCCTGCCGACTTTCAAAAGCTGACTTTTCGACACCTGACATAATATCAAGAAAACTCTGTAGCTTTTGTTCAGCCTCTTCGTCCTCTATCTCAAAGTTGCCACTAAGTATATTTTCAAGGCTACTTTCAATATCTTTCAAAAGATGCCTATATTTCTCATTTCTAGGTTTTACAAATGTTCCGTATTCTTGAAGGTGTTTTGCGATCTCTCTAAATATATTTCGCTGCTGCTTTGTATTGAATTTACCAGAATTTAGCTTCTCAGTAGATTTTGTTATTTCAGGTGTTACTTCATTTTCTAATTTGCCCCCAACCTCAGTTACTATACTTCCAAGCTCTTCAAAACCTTCTTCGAGCATTACACGGTAATCAAATAGCCCTAAGTCTTCCGTAGATGTGTCTTTTTCACTGGAATTCACTGTGTTTTCAGTTAGATCTGAAGAGAAATTAATATTCCCAAAGTCCTTAACCGGGTTGCCAAAAGGAAGGTTTCCATTAAATGCTTCAAGTGCTAATTCACTTAATTCTTTTTTCGCTTGATTCATTTTTGCGAAATGGGTGCTGTAACCAACAACCCGATATGATCGTAAATCAAATGGAAGCTCGTCTATTTCCTGCGTTATAAGAATGACTTTTTTATTAAGAGCGTGAGCAATGCCTATTTCATAATAAACATTAGGGTTTGCCCCTGTAAGATCGGCGACAACCAGATCGCTTTTTACTATACCCTCTATAATATCTCCAATAATGTTGCTCTGACTTTTGATGTCATCTGCGCGTTTGACAGCATATCCAGCATCCTGCAGACCATTAGATATAAAATATTCATAAACATCCGAAAATTCATCTGCAAAGGGCATGAGAATAAATGCAGTCTTCTTGTTCATAGGTTATCTCCAAATTGCTTCTTTGTTGAACATGTATTAGACGACCAATCAGTCGTCTAAATAAAGTCTCAATCCCTTATTCATCAGGTCTCAGTTTCAGAGGGCAAAAAAATTGGCACAAACAATCGAAAAAAAAAGAACGTCTCAATCCCTTATTCATCAGGTCTCAGTTTCAGAGGCGGTTGCGGACAAATTTATGACGGTACTTTTAAAAGAATGTCTCAATCCCTTATTCATCAGGTCTCAGTTTCAGAGGCGGTTGCGGACAAATTTATGACGGTACTTTTAAAAGAATGTCTCAATCCCTTATTCATCAGGTCTCAGTTTCAGAGACTTGGCGGTTGAAAAAAGCCGGTGGGCCATTGGTCTTTATCAAAACTTGTCTCAATCCCTTATTCATCAGGTCTCAGTTTCAGAGGGCAGCCTTTTTATAGCCAATAAATACAGATAGTTAACATAGCCTTTTCTGTAACCTCTCTTTTTTGTCTCTTTTTTCATCTCTTCGCTACCTCATTTCCCATCGTAAACAACAATTTTTATCAGCAACAACGGATAGTTGCAATTTTCCTGTAACCACCACCTTATTTTGGCCTTTTTTTAATTTCGTACAACTATCTAAATTATAAACACATCCTTGTTTTTAGACACTTCTCCCTTGCCCATAATCCTGATTTCCCTTTCGCAGTTTGCGCAAAAGACAATAGATGCGTCTTACACTGTCTTCTTTCTCAACTATAATTTTATCTATTCTGTCAGTCATTTTGTCACTGCATATCGGGTCAGAGGAGGCTATAAAAAGCCTCCGTCTGCCCACAGAACCGTACGTACGGGTGCGTATACGGCTCCTCATGTAATTTTAATCCATTGATTGAGCCCAAAC
>JAJSZP010000206.1 GCA_030262775.1 Deltaproteobacteria bacterium
CAAAATTGCGGGACGTTATTGACTAGGTTGAATAAGTGCGATAATGGTATGAGCAAATAGCTGATTGGTAGAAGGTGGTATGCCGAGACAGGCCAGGCCTAATGCCTCTGGGACCTTATATCATGTTATTGTCAGAGGCATAGAACTGTGGTACTATTTTATGGCATCATTTAAGCATGAACCGTAAGCACCGTAGAACACTGGAACTCGTTTTTAGAAAGCCAGTCAGCGGTAACGTCAAGTGGGAGGAAGTTGTTGCCTTGTTAAGGGCGTATGGCGCAAAAATTGATGAAAGCCGTGCAGGTTCACGGGTACATATTGAACTGCGTGAGAAAGATTTGTTGCAACACAGACCACATCCGTCACCTTGCATGGATAAGGGTGCTGTGTCGGCCTTGCGAAAGTTTCTAGAGCTTTGCGAGATTAAGCCGTAATGGAGGAGAAAACAATGCAGACTACAATGAGTTGGAAGGGCTATATTGCTACAATTGAGTATGATCCTGATATTCGCAAATTTCATGGCATTGTTCAGAATGCCAATTCTGTGATCACCTTTTATGGTTCATCTGTTGATGAACTGGAGCGCGAATTTGAGGCATCTATGACCGAATATTTCAAACTATGTAAAGAAAAAGGAAAGCGGCCTGACAAACCATATTCAGGACGTTTCAATGTTCGCCTCACACCTCATCTTCATGGGGAGATTGCTGCCGCTGCGATAAAAGAACGCAAGAGCCTTAACCAATGGGTAATTGACACTCTTGATCAGTCAGTACATACGGTTTCAAACGTGATATAATCCAGCATCCAATCGTGAAAAATGGCAAAAGAATGGGGGACGTCGGAATATGTCAATAACGTTGTTACCTTGTGATCTTATGCATCAAGAAGCCCATGCTTTTTAAGTTTCTCCCGAGGATTGTCCCCATTTTACGCTTCGCCCGCCTTTTTTAATGTTTTCTCAATTATTTTATCACTGATTCTAAACTTCTTTATCATGAGTTTATCAACGAGAGGCCGGACTTCATGAATTAGGCCGAGGTTCTTGGCCAAAATGAACAGACCAAGCAATCCCATTATTTCAAAACCAGCGATGGCGGCACTCTTTCTAGCCTTTTCCTCATCCAGTAATATCAGATTGGCATTCAGTTCTCTGGCCAAAACCAGAACTTCAGCCTCCCCCTTTTCAAGACTCCCCAGCAAAAAAGCTACCTGTATTTTGTCCTTAACCGGCTTTGGCTCAATCCAGGCGGCTTCTTTTATGACTTTAGACCCCGGTTTGCCTTTGCCCCTTTCCACTACTTCTTTAAAGACCTCTTCAGGGATATAAACCTTAGAAAAGATTTCTTTGAGCAGGCCTAATTTCCCTGTTTTTACCAACCCAATCAGGATTGTGGAATCACTGATAACAATCATTTTTTGAGCCTTTCAGAAAGGTTATCAGCGGTTTCAAACTCCCGTTTCATTTCATCCTGATCATAATCAACAACCGGAACACCATTATCGCTAAGATACTCTATGAAATCCCATTTAGAAAAACCTGAGAGTTCAGACGCTCTCCCTAATGAAAGAACTTTTTCTTCGAAACATTTCATTGCGAAAAGTTTCCTTGATTCTCCAGCTATTTTTTCCTTAGTCAACCCGGAGGCAGAAAGGGAAAGATATAGCTCTTCCGGTAAATCTATAACAGCCTGGACATTTCCCATTTTTTTATCCCCACTTTACACAATTTAATTGCTTAACATATTAACATATATGCCTATTGAGTTAGCTCCACATAAGTTACTGGACATGCGGTAACCACGGCATTTAGCAGTCTTCCAAATAGTTGTGATTCCCAGAAGCGGCGATTGAACCGATAACAATATCCCGCAAGGTATCTCCTCAAATGTTTATTGCTTATACCATGATAAGTGCCAAGAATGAATGACAAACATGGGGGACATTGTCAACTACTAGACTTGTGGAAAATATTCTCTCAACGGGGACTAATGGAGGACGGATTAATGGGGTTGTTTCATATTTCCATTTATGCCAATTTTAACGCAAGTTTTCTATTATTGTCAAGAATGTTTTCACCATTCTCCACAATTCTGCTCACTGTTGGGGAACTCAATAAAAATACCTCGGCCACCTCCACTCCATGATAACTGAAATTGCGGGACGCTATTGACTAGGCTGAATAAGTGCCTTTTGTTATTTTTCGATCCGCAGATTACGCAGATTGACGCAGATTAAAAAATGGTATGAGCAAATAGCTGATTGGTAGAAGGTGGTATGCCGAGACAGGCCAGGTTTGATGCCCTATCGTGTTTTTCATGATCAGAAAGAATATACTATATTAAATTGTTGTGAAAGACATTCCTTTGTTTAAATTTCTGGCAGCTTACCTTGGTTTCTGAATAGGATACAAAAAATATATAATTCATGAGCGATTCGTGTCATATTTCGACACGTCTTGCACATAAACAATAGTTTTAAATGTTCAAGCGTCCCTCAAATTCGATCACTCACTCCATCATATAACGTTATTTCGGACTCATCTCTAAGGGCTTAACCACTCGATGCTGATTATACCTTGTTTTTCAAGCGACCTGAATTCAGGGTCTCCTGTTAAAAGCGGGCAGTTCTTGATCATCGCTAAAGCCCCAGCAAAGGAATCCGCATACGAAATAGGATACTTTGCTTTAAGACCGGCAGCTGCCAGAAGAAGTTTTTCATCGATGCGATCAATCAGCTTCATAGGCAAAGCTTTAATTCTAGCGTAGGCTAAGTCGGCCAAAATCTGGCCTTGTTCCCTCAAGGTGATATAATAAACCTCACCTATGTGAATTGCGTGGAAATATAGGCGGACGGCGCCATTCTTCGCCTGAGTGAGAGTATGCTGAATCTGGTCAGAAAAGGATTCATTCTCGAGATATCCAATTATGGCATAACTATCGAGGACAAAACTATTTGACCCTTGCAACTTTCTTATCCTCCCTTTGTTTTTCAAGTCTTTTTTCTTTCAGATAGGCTTTCAATATCCCAGAACCCTTCAACATTCCTCGCGCCTCCACAATCGGATCCTCGGATTCGGGTACCATCAAAATACCTTGATCTTTTTCAATCCAGCGAATCGCTGTGGCCGAGCGTATCCCATATTTTATCCTCAGCCTTTTGGGAATTACAACCTGCCCTTTTGATGTGACCTTGGATGATATGGCTTCCATTTATTTTACCTCAACGATTAGAACTGACTCTGAGCTTAGCCTATATAAAAGGTAAGAATGTGTCAACCACAATTTCTTACCTGTTAATGGGGGACCGGCTTCCAAGTCCCGCCTAAGTTGTCCGTTAATGCGAGAATTGCGGAATTGCAGGACGTTATAATTGCGGAGTTAGCTTAATAGTTTAACATCATCCTCTTTTGCAAATTTTTCACCTCGCTTGATGGCCTTCGAGACTGAAGGCCGGGATATACCGAAATGCCGAGCTAATTCCTTCCCGTTGATGCCAAGTTGGTAGTACCCCAAATAACAAATGGTTAGGCGGTCGATCAACCTACCAAAGACTTCGAACGTAATCATATGTGCGGATAT
>JAJSZP010000207.1 GCA_030262775.1 Deltaproteobacteria bacterium
TGCGGTGCGTTTGTTTTAAATAAAGATGATAATGTGATTGTTGAAACCGAGCAGGGGCTTGGTTTGGGGGTTGTTGCCGTTCCACCTGTTCCCTATGAGGAAAAAATGTCGAACAGGCCTTTGAAACAGGTTTTTCGTTTAGCCAATGAAGAAGATTTTAAGCAAAAAAAGAAAAATTTTGTTTCCGAAAAAAAGGCTCGCTCTTTTTGCCTTGACTGCATAGCACAATTAGAGCTTAAAATGAATCTTTTTTTTGTTAAAAGTACCTTTGATGCAACTAAATTAACCTTTTTTTTCACTTCTGAAGGCCGTGTGGATTTCCGGCAGCTCGTAAAAATGTTGGTCAAAGAGTTTGGGATAAGAATTGAGATGCGGCAGGTAGGTATACGCAACCAGGCCAAGATGTGTGGTGGTATAGGAAGATGTGGCCGTGAAATTTGCTGTTCGGCATTCATGGTAAAATTCGATCCAGTATCCATACGCATGGCAAAGGACCAGAATTTGTCCTTGAACCCAACCAAGATATCCGGTATGTGCGGTCGCCTTATGTGTTGTCTGACTTTTGAACATGAAACTTATCAAAAACTGAGGAAAAAATTTCCTAAAGTGGGTCAATTAGTGAATACGGCCGGCGGCAAGGGCAAAGTTATTCGTCATAACTTAATATGTAACAGACTGACCATTCGTTTAGATACTGACTCAGAAATAGAGGCCAGGTTAGATGAAATCATCAAAGAAGAGGAATAGGGAATGCCAAATCCTTTTTATATAACAACGCCCATCTATTATGTTAATGCAATGCCTCATCTGGGGCATGCTTATTCTACTATTGTTGCGGATGTTGCGTGCCGATATAATTTAATGCGTGATAGAGTGACTTTCTTTCTTACCGGCACTGATGAGCATGGAGACAAGATTGTTCGTGCCGCAAAGAATGAAAATCTTAGCCCCAGGACATACGCAAATAAAATAAGCGGTCTTTTTAAAGACCTTTGTCCGGAACTCGGAATTAGATACGATTATTTTATACGCACTACAGACCCGGCTCATATCGCAGTGGTAAGGCATATACTGCAAAAGATATATGATTCGGGTGAAATATATTTTAGCGAATATGAAGGACTTTACTGTTTTGGCTGTGAACGGTTTTACGCCGAGCGTGAGCTTGTTGATGGCAAATGTCCTGATCATAAAACAGAGCCTGAAATTATCAAGGAATCCAATTATTTTTTTAAGATGAGCAAATATCAGGACTGGCTTATAGACCACATTAATAATAATCATGATTTCATACGCCCAGAGCGGTACAGAAATGAAGTTTTGTCTTTTTTAAGCGAGCCTCTTGAAGACCTGTGCATATCTCGTCCAAAAACACGCCTTGAGTGGGGTATCAGTCTTCCATTTGATGATAACTATGTTACATATGTATGGTTTGATGCTTTAATAAATTATATTTCTGCCGTAGGATACCCGGATGGAGAACTTTTTAAAAAATTCTGGCCGCATGTTAATCACATTGTTGCAAAAGACATCCTTAAGCCTCATGGTATTTACTGGCCTATTATGCTTAAGGCGGCAGGCATTCCGGTTTATAAGCGTCTGAATGTTCATGGATACTGGAATGTTGACCAGAGCAAGATGTCCAAAAGCCTCGGCAATGTGATAGAACCTCTTCAAATAAAAAATAAATACGGGCTGGATGCGTTCAGATTTTTTATCATGCGGGATATGGTATTTGGCCTTGATTCCAGTTTTTCTGAAGAGTCTATGGTGCAGCGCATCAATTCTGATCTGGCAAATGACCTGGGGAATCTGTTTAGCAGGGTTCTTGCAATGGCTCACAAATATTTTTCAGGGGAAATTCCAGAAGTTGATCCTGTTTTAGAGCAAGAGTTACAGCTTGGCCTTGAATCAAATGCAATTAAGGCTATTGATAAATTCGAGTGCGCCATGGAAAAGTTTGAATTTCATAAGGCTCTCATAGCTGTCTGGGAATTTATAAGCCGGATGAACAAATATGTTGATATTACAGCACCATGGGAACTAGCCAAAAAAAAATCCAGCAGAAAACAGCTTGAAGCTGTAATCTATAATCTTCTTGAAGGGCTCAGGGTCATATCCGGTCTTATCTATCCGGTAATGCCGGACACTTCTGCAAACATGCAGAAGCATCTTGGAATGAACCCTGAAGAAAATTATTACAGGTTAGAAATTCTCAAAAAATGGGGAACCATAAAACCAGGCACCAAACTTCCCAAATCAGTTACTCTTTTCCCAAGAGTTGATTTAAAAAAAAATGAGCTTTATCCTGGTGAGAACTCTTCAGAAAAAGTATTGCCTGACCTTAAGCCAGAAATATCTATGGACGAATTTAATAAGGTTGATCTAAGGGTAGCCACTGTGGTTCATGCTGAAGTAATTCCAAGGGCAAAAAAACTTCTTAAAATAGAGGTGGATTTAGGGAAAAAGCTAACAATTGTGGCCGGGATTTCAGAAGGCTATAATCCGGATGACATTATTGGCAAACAGGTAATTGTTGTCGCTAATTTAAAATCAGCCAAAATTATGGGAATATTGTCAAAGGGTATGTTACTGGCCGGCTTTGATGATAATATCTGCACTCTCGGAACTGTTGACAAAAAAACTAAGCCTGGGACTTCTCTGGCCTGATTATGATATTAAACAGATTTAAACCTGAGCATAAAATCCTTAAACGACCTGGCTGGAGAGATTATCAGGCAAGGCTGAAAAGATCTGTCTTAATAAATACATTAAGAAAAAGAATTATTAAATATTCTTCTTTTCTTATATTAACGCTTATTAGTTTTTATTTAATATCCGGCAAACTTGGCGGAACCGTATTTAATTACTCACAAAAAGATTATAATCGTGCATCTAACGAGCAGCTTTCAAACAGAAAGCTGATTGACAAAAATGATGTTCAGGCTCTGCTGGATAACCAGGTCTTTGTCAACCTTAAGGATAAAAGTTTTGATGTAGTTATAGACGGTTATAAATTAAGAGTTGACACTAGCCTTGATCCTTCTCTGCAAAATTATTTGCAAAAAAAAATTGACAAGTCTACATCTCGACATGTCGGGATTGTTGCTATGGAACCTTCTACGGGCAGAATTTTGTCAATGGTTAGTTTCGACAAAACAAATCCGTCTGACAATCCATGTATAAACAGCGAATTCCCTGCCGCGAGTATTTTTAAAATTGTTACAGCCGCGGCAGCCATTGAAAAATGCGGTTTTAATTTAAACTCTAAATTTTCATACAACGGCGGAAAATACACTTTATATAAATCCCAGTTAAAAAATAAAACAAACAAATACACCAACAGAATCACATTAAAGGACTCATTTGCCCAATCAGTCAATCCTGTATTCGGAAAAATCGGAGAGCATCACCTTGGTAAAAATAATCTTGAAGAATATGCATTAGCATTTGGCTTTAACCGAAAAATTAATTTTGAGATTCCACTTTCTCCGAGTT
>JAJSZP010000208.1 GCA_030262775.1 Deltaproteobacteria bacterium
ATACCAAAATCGTTAAAAAATATCTATTCTGAAGGCCAACCCCCGGAACTCTATTTTCATTCCCTGGACCACTGGAGGGATTATCTCTATGTTGACGATGCTGTGCGGGCAATGCTTCTTCTTGCAAAAGAGAAAAAATGTCATGGGGAGATATACAACATGCCGGCGTGTCACTTTGCTTCCACACCGACCATGATAAAAGAAGTCGTGAACAAAACAGTGGAAATAGAGCGCCGATTTAACGGAAAAACAGCAAAACAGATATTGGAGCATGGTGCGAAGATAGTGATGGGTGACGCCAAACATATTGTTATTGAAAAACAACACCTAAGTGGGGAGAAAATAAAAGACGCTATTGGATTCGTGCCGGAGATTACTTTTGACGAGGGGTTGGAAAGAACGATTTTGTTCTACAAGAAGTACTTTCAGGATTTCAAGAAAGAGGCTACTACTCAAAACGCTGAAGAATAGCTCACCGCCAAGAGCGCTAAGAAGAAATCTTTCAAATAAACCTTGCGTTTCTTGGCTGCCTTTGCGGTAAAAGAAAAGGATAAATTATGGAATCAAATAATTCTCATTGGCACAAAAGACCCTGCCTGATTACCGGTGGAGCAGGTTTTGGCGGTGCGCATCTGTGTGATCAATTGTTATCAAGAGGCGCAAGGGTCTATGTCTATGACCGCCACCTCCCTAAAGATTCCTACCTGGTCTTTAAAGGGCTGGTTGACAGAGTTAATTTTATACAGGGTGACATAAGAGATCTGGAATATTTGAAAATGGTTACCAGCCGGTTTGAAATCGCAAACATTTTCCATCTCGCAGCCCAGGCCATTAAGCCTCAGAGCAATATAATTCCTTATGAAACCTCAGTTGTAAATACCCTGGGAACCTGTAATGTCCTGGAGACGGTTCGAACGGCCAAACAAAGTCCGCATCTTGTTTTTGCTTCAACAGGAGGCTACTATGGGACTTTTTTTTCAGAGGATTTGATTAACGAGGATTTTCCACCTCTGGTGGGGGACAATGTTTATTCTGCAACCAAGGTTGCCGGCGACATAGCTGTAAGGTATTATGCAAATATCTTCGGCATAAAGGCTGCGACATGCCGTTTTATGCAAACCTACGGTCCCGGGGATACCCAATTCAGCAGAATAATTCCCATAACCGTCAAGTATCTTATGAACGGCCAGCATCCAAAACTGACCCGGTGTGATGGAACACCTCAATGGGATTTCATGCATGTCAGGGATATGGCCGGGGCCTATATAGCTGTTGCCGAAAATATAGAGGAGGTTTCCGGAGAGGCGTTTAATTTTGGGGGAGGTAGTCCTATATCGGTAAAGGAACTGGTTCTGCTGATCAGCAAGATATTTACCGGCAAGGAAATTGAGCCGGTTATACTTATGAAGCCTTCCGGTATCCTGCAAAAGAGTTGCCTCGACATTTCAAAAGCAAAATCATTACTTGGATGGGAACCTGTAATCAGCCTTGAAGATGGCCTCAAGGAGACTATAGCCTGGTATAGAGGAATTTGGGATCAAATATAAGAGGACGACAACTTTATATTCAGCCACGAATTGACACAAATGGACACGAATAAAGACAAAATTTTGTATAAAGATTTATCATACAAAATTGTTGGCTTAGCAATGGAAGTACATAGTAAACCTGGTTATGGGTTTTTGGAAAAGAACGGCTTCAGTCCGAAAGATTTGTTCAATAAAATGTTCTGTATTATTTGTGTAAATTTGTGGCCATTCGTGGCTAATTCCATAGGGTTGAGGAAATATGTATTATTGGCTGAAAGATAAGATTTGGTTGTTGGTCAACAGAATTTTCGCTGCTGTAGAGGCGAAAAGAAATGTCTCGGATCGGTCCGGAGAAAAAGCGATTTCCTGGTTTCGCAGTGTGGTTATACCAGGTGAAGGGTTTCCGGTTAGTACTGGACAAAATATATCGTACCCGGAAGTTACCGGATATATTATTCCAACCCTCTATGAGGTCGGAGAAAAGGATTTTGCAAGGGACCTGGCTCTATGGCTGATTTCCGTGCAACACCCTGATGGCGCCTTTTGCGCGCCGGATGGCATCCCCTACACTTTTGATACGGGTCAGGTTTTACGCGGTCTGTTGACGGTATTGGATGACATGCCTCAAGCTAAAGAGCATACCATAAAGGCCTGTGACTGGATGCTTACTCAGATTCAACCTGACGGCAGGATTACCACTCCATCGACTGATATGTGGCGTTTGCCTGAAGATAAGATGGTCAACGACAATATTCACTTGTATGTCTTGCCACCACTTATGGAAGCCGGCAGGAGACTTGGGAAGTCCGAATATGTGGATGCTTCCCGTCATGCATTGATATATTACAAGCAACGCTCTGATTTAATATCGTTTACGACACTGTCACATTTCTATGGATATGTTATGGAAGCTCTTTGTGATTTGGGAGAAAATGATCTGGCGAAACAAGGAATGAAAGAGGTAGCCCCATTGCAGAAATTCAATGGAAGCATACCTGCATATCCGGGCGTGGATTGGGTATGCACTCCAGGCGTTGCCCAATTAGCCATTGTATGGTACAAGCTGGGGATGATTGATCAAGGGGATGCTGCCTTAAGATATTTGAAACGAATTCAGAATGACAGTGGTGGTTTTTTCGGAAGTTATGGCAAGGGAGCCAACTATTTTCCTCGTGAAGAACTTCCCTGGGCAGCAAAATATTTTTTAGACGCTTGCTACTGGTCTCAGCGGAAGGCAAAATTTTAACTCCGGAGAGTAACATCTGTTGGCTCAAAGCTCAAAGATGAAGGTTTAGAGATTTCAATATGCGAATATGTATTTTTACATCTGACATTGATAAAACTGCATCAAAGGGAATAACTTTGTTGGACTACATAAATCCCTCCCTCCACGCGCATATTGGTGAGATTTATGTTACAGGCTATGGATGGCCGATCTTGAAATCACATACAGCTAAAGCTTATCCTCTTGATCGACGTAATGCACTCAAAACGAATATTTCCTGCAAGCTCCTGAGTATAATTGATAATAATAAATGGATTCCGACTTCACTGGCATTGATTCCGACTTTTTTCATCCAAAGAGAGATTTTCGATACTTTGTTATCTTTTGTCCCTGATGTGTTGATTATGTCCGGCCTGCGTTGGAACAGGGAGCTCAGTTTTTTTATTAAAAGAAAAATGCCGGATCTTCCTTGCTGTTTTAAGCATGATCGTGTCGAATTACCGTCCGAAGACCATTGGAAAAAGTATGACCCATCGGTGAAGGTCAGCATTGTTCTTCCTACATATAACGGAGCTAAGTATATCAGAAAATCAATTGATAGCTGCCTGGAACAAACCCATAGTAATCTGGAATTAAT
>JAJSZP010000209.1 GCA_030262775.1 Deltaproteobacteria bacterium
ATACTTGAAATAACTCTAACCTCAAGAAACAAGAAAGACGAGTATCCAATTCCAATGTGCGGTATTCCTTTCCGTGCCGCACAAAATTATATTGCACGTCTGATAAATAATGGCTGCAAGGTAGCAATATGTGAACAAGTTGAAGATCCAGCGGCATCTAAGGGGCTGGTAAAAAGAGATGTAGTCAGAGTTATCACCCCTGGAATGATTTTAGATGACGAATTATTAGACGAAAAATCGAATAATTATATTCTTGCCATAGCCCGCGATAAAGCCATTGGCCTTTCATGTTTAGATATATCAACCGGAACTTTCAGGGTGTATGAATCTAAAGACTTTCATTCAGTTATAGATGAAGTCCTCCGCATATCCCCAAGCGAAATTCTACTTCCCAACTCAATAAAAAACGACCCCCTTTTTTTGCAGATCAATAATGCGTTATCAGAAAAATCTATAACTTTTTTAGATGACGGAGTTTTTGAGTATAGAAGAGGGCGAGAACGGCTTATAAAACAATTTAAAACAGCTTCACTTGAAGGTTTTGGATGTGAAAAACTAAAGTCAGGTGTCAGTGCTGCCGGGGCACTTATATTTTATGTACTGGATACCCAGAAGCAGCAGCTTGATCATATTACAGGAATAGAAACATACAAATTAAGTAATTATCTTGTAGTTGATGACATTAGCTGCAGAAATCTTGAGCTTATAAAAAATATTCGCACTGGTTCAAAGTCCGGCACTCTTTTTAACATAATGGACAGGACAGTAACTACCATTGGAGCCAGGCTGCTTAATACATGGATAAGATACCCCCTTATTAATATACATAAGATAAAATTAAGACATGATGCTGTTGAAGAGGCAAAAAACAATATACAAGTACGCAAAAAACTGAGAGAGAGTTTAAAATCGGTTTATGACCTTGAACGTTTGGGCAGCAAGATATCCATGGGGCATTCAAATGCACGTGATCTTATTGCTTTAAAACAGTCAATTCAAAGTCTGCCGGATATCTGTTCGGCCCTTGCGCTTCTTCAATCAGAACTTTTTCAATTAACCTTAAACCCTGAACAACTTTATGAGCTGGCAAATCTCATAGATAGTTCAATCCTGGAAGATCCGCCGCTTACGATCAATGAAGGCGGAATAATCAAGAATGGTTATAATAAGGAATTAGACGGTCTTATAAATCTCAGTCAGGAAGGCAAAGGCTGGCTTGCGCAGTTAGAAGTCAGGGAAAGGGCTGCAACAGGAATAAACTCAATCAAGGTAAGATATAATAAAGTATTCGGATATTATATTGAAATCCCTAAAAGTCGTTCAGAAATTGTTCCGGCTAATTATGTGCGCAAGCAGACTTTGGTAAATGCAGAACGTTATATTACAGACGAACTCAAAACATACGAAAAAAAGGTCTTAGGTGCCCAAGAGCGAAGATCAGCGCTTGAATATGAAATATTTAATAAAATACGGGAACAGGTCATAACAAATAATAAAATTATCCAGCATGTCGCACAATTTTTAGCCCGACTTGATTGTCTGCTTAATTTTGCTGAAATTGCAGACCAGAATGACTATAACAGGCCGCAGATCAATGCTGATGGATGTATTATAATTGAAGACGGCCGTCACCCTGTAGTGGAAAAAATGATAACCGGAGAACGGTTTGTTCCTAATTCCATTAATATTGATAATGATGAAAACCAGATAATCATTATTACCGGCCCCAACATGGCAGGCAAATCAACTATTCTCAGGCAGGTGGCGCTTATAGTGCTTATGGCGCAGATGGGCTCATTTGTCCCAGCAGAAAAGGCCTTCATAAGTGTAACAGATAGAATTTTTACCCGTGTAGGAGCGCTTGACAATCTTTCTTCAGGCCAGAGCACTTTTATGGTAGAGATGGAGGAAACAGCCAATATATTGAATAATGCAAATGAACAAAGTCTTGTTGTCATGGATGAGATCGGCAGAGGTACAAGCACCTTTGACGGTTTAAGCATTGCCTGGGCAGTAGCGGAACACTTGCATGATTTAAATCAAAAAGGAGTTAAAACCCTATTTGCAACACATTACCACGAACTGACTGTTCTGCCGCAAAAAAAACATAGAATAAAAAATTATAATATCGCAGTAAAGGAATGGAATGATGAAATAATTTTTTTGAGAAAGCTGGTTCAAGGCGGTACAAACAAAAGTTACGGTATTCAGGTCGCGCGTCTTGCTGGTATTCCTGATAAGGTTATAAAGCGCGCGAAAAAGATCCTTTATAATATTGAGAACAGGGAGAACGAATTAAACGACTCCTCTATCCAGCCAAACAGACGGCAGGCAGGTATTATAGGCGACCATGATAAAAAACAGGTGCAGCTTAATCTGTTCAGACAACCTGAAACTTTTTTAATTGAAAAGCTGAGGCAGCTTGATATATCCAAAACAACTCCTGTTGAAGCGCTTAATTATCTTAATGAACTTAAGGAAAACATAGAGAAGCTATGAAGCTGGGAGGATAGGAGACCGGGAGGCTGATCCCTGTAGTAGTATTATTATGCTGAATAAGAAAACCATATTATTTAGTTTGCTCATCTGCTGCTATGTTCTTGCAATCTTGTGGCCCTGTACGTCATTTGCAATTACGGTAAAGGATAAATATTTTAAAGCCGAAACATGTTATAAAAAACTTCGTAATAACCCACAAAAATATAGATACAGACATAACTGGCTGCGCTGCATTAAAAAGTTTCAGGCGGTTTACAAACATGATCCAAAAGGTCCCTGGGCGGCGGCCGGTCTGTACATGTCAGGAGAGCTTTACAGTAAATTGTACAAACTTTCATCAATAGAGACAGATAGAAAAGAAGCTATTGATATCTTTGAGCGCATAGTAAAGCGGTTTCCAAAAAGCAAATACAAGGGTAAAGCTATAAAAAAGATTCGTGTTTTTTCAGAAAAAGAAAGAAAGAAAAGCTCAAAAAAAATAAAAGTATCTACTAAAAAGAAATCACTTTCTGAGAAAAAAAAGCTCAAAAAAAATATTAAGCCATCCAAAACAAATAAAGTCGTTACTATAACCGGCCTTAGATACTGGTCCAATCCAAGCTATACTCGAATTGTTATTGATGCGGATAAAGATACAACATATAATCACAGACTGCTGAGAAAAGACCCATCAATTCACAAGCCAAAACGACTTTATGTTGATTTGCAAAACAGCAGACTTGGAGCTGGGATAAAAAAGACAATTCCCATAAATGACGATTTGCTGAGTGATGCAAGAGCCGGCCAGTTTACCGCAGATATGGTTCGAGTCGTAGTTGAT
>JAJSZP010000210.1 GCA_030262775.1 Deltaproteobacteria bacterium
AGAAGCAAGAAAACTTACCCTGAGGGTACTGACATTAGCTCATGAGCTTCGTCTTGGTCCTCTTCCGGAGGTGGAAGAGATTCAGGATATTGTTGAGAGGGTATTGCTTGATTCTTCGTTCTATAAGACAGCCAAGTCATATATCATATACAGGGAACAGCATGCGCAGATAAGAAACCTTGTAACCAAGGCTAATGTTGATCTTGTTGATCACTACATCCAGCAACTGGACTGGAAGATCAAGGAAAACAGCAATATGTGCTATTCGCTTCAAGGGCTCAATAATTATATTTCCTCGGATATAACATCAGAGTACTGGCTGAACAGGATTTATCCACCTGAGATCAGATCTGCTCATAAAAAAGGTGATCTTCACATCCACGATCTTAGCCTTCTGTCGATATATTGCGTTGGGTGGGATTTGCGTGATCTGTTAATACAGGGCTTTAAGGGAGTTGAGGGCAAAGTAGAAAGCGCACCCCCGAAACATCTGAGATCAGCTCTTGGCCAGATCGTAAACTTTTTCTACACACTCCAGGGCGAGGCCGCGGGAGCACAGGCTATTTCCAATTTTGACACTCTTCTTGCCCCATTTATACGTTATGATAATTTAGATTATATTGAAGTAAAACAAGCACTTCAGGAATTTGTTTTTAACATTAACATTCCGACGCGTGTGGGTTTCCAGACTCCTTTTACAAATATTACAATGGATCTTTACGTTCCTTCAATTTTAAAGGACCGGCCTGTAATTTTGGGAGGAATTGAGCGAGAAGAAACCTATTCCGATTTTCAGCCGGAAATTGATATTATTAACAAGGCATTTGCTGAAGTAATGATGGAAGGCGATGCAAAGGGCAGGGTTTTCACATTTCCCATACCAACATATAACATTACTAAGGATTTCGACTGGGATAATCCTAATCTTGAGATGATATGGAAGATGACAGGCAAATACGGAATTCCGTATTTTTCAAATTTTATTAATTCAGACATGTCGCCGGACGATGCAAGGTCTATGTGCTGCCGCCTGCGTCTTGACAACAGGGAGCTGTTAAAAAGAGGAGGAGGGCTTTTCGGGGCAAATCCACTTACCGGTTCAATCGGGGTTGTGACAATTAATCTTCCTAGAATAGGATACATTGCAAAAAATGAACACGAATTTTTTGATGATTTAAAAGAAAAGGTGCAGTTAGCTGTTGATAGTCTGTCGATAAAAAGAAAGATACTTGAAAGATTTACTGACAGAGATTTGTATCCTTATTCAAAGTTTTATTTAAGAGAAATCAAACAGGGCTCAGGCATGTACTGGAAGAATCATTTCTCCACAATTGGAGTCATAGGCATGAACGAGGCCTGTTTAAATTTTATTGGGGAAGATATCGCAAGCAATGCAGGACAAAAGTTTTCTCTTAAAGTAATGGATTTCATGCGCGATCTGATTTCAGGGATACAGGAAAAAACAGGTGATATTTTCAATCTTGAAGCAACGCCGGCAGAAGGAACATCCTATCGCCTTTCCATTCTTGATAAAAAACAGTTCCCTGAAATTATTTGTGCAAACGAGGAAGAGTATAAAAAGGGGGCTGATCCATACTATACAAATTCAACTCAGCTTCCGGTAAACTATTCAGATGATATTTACGAAACACTGATGCTTCAGGACCAGCTTCAGGCAAAATATACAGGAGGGACAGTACTTCATGTTTTTCTCGGTGAACTGGTAAATGACATAGAAGCAGTAAAGGGTCTCATCAGGAAAGTGGCAACCAATTTCCGCCTGCCTTATTTTACACTGACACCAACTTTCAGCATATGCCCATCTCACGGTTATCTAATCGGCAAACAGGAGAGATGCTCAATCTGTAATCAGGAGACCGAAATCTACTCCAGGGTTGTGGGTTATTTAAGGCCGGTAAAACAATGGAATAATGGAAAAAGGGCTGAGTTTAATATGAGAAAAACATTCAACCCTGATTTTTCAAAAAAGGTGGCTTAGGTTTTTATGATCATAGGCGGATTACATAAGAATTCTTTAATTGATTATCCGGGAAAGATAAGCTGTGTTATCTTTCTTTCCGGGTGCAACTTTGACTGTCCTTATTGCCATAATCCTGAACTTGCAAAGGGGAGGTCTCTATCCACCGGTTATTTGAGCGAAGACCTGATATTTGATTTTCTTGGAAGCCGCAAAGGGTTTCTGGACGGAGTTGTTGTTTCAGGTGGTGAGCCGACACTGCAGAAAGGTCTTATATCGTTTTGTGAAAAAATTCGGCTTATAGGGTATCCTGTTAAGCTGGATACAAACGGAAGCAGGCCTGAAGTAATAAAGAAGCTCATAAACGAAGACCTTGTAAACTATATTGCAATGGATATAAAAACAGATCCCTCACACTACGCACCATTAATAAAAGACGATTGCAGCACGAATGACATTTTTTTAAGTGCACATATCATAAAGGAATCAAATATAGATTATGAATTCCGTACCACCTGCATTAAGTCACTGGTGAATAAAAGTACAATGGAAAACATGAGTTGTTTGATTAAAGACTCAAAGCTTTATGTGCTGCAGCAGTATAACAAGACAGATGTTCTGCATCCTGAATTCTTCAAGGATAATTCTAATATTTATCAGGATGATGAGCTATTGGAACTAAAATCCTTGGCAAACCAGTGGGTAAATAAATGCATTATCCGTTGAAGATATATGGTAATTGCACACAATGCAGGGAGGTATAATATCGTGTACAATTACCATTTTTTATTTTACCAGCACCAGCCTCTACAATGAGAGCCAAAACCTTCTTTATCTTTATACCTGAAGGCCCAGGCTTTTCTGACCAAATATGGATTAATTTTTTTTGATAGAGTTTGGATTTAAGAGCTGAGATGTCTTTCTGAACGGCTTTTGTTTTTTTGCATCAGGTTCTTTTTTGGCAACCATGCTTATTAACTATAGCCTGTACAATATGACTATAGGGTAAATATAAAAATTAATTCTATATATTACATAGACTTATGTTATGTTAATATCGCAAAGTCATATGGTGCAGACTATAAGTTTAGCCCCGGCCTTATATTTTTTGTTTCATCAAAAAAAGCTTTTCGCTGTTCATGCATCTTCTTAATTTGTTCTTCACTCAATTTGTTTATGTAGTATCCGCTGATTTTCTATTTTATCAGCATTAAAGGTTCTAATACATACGATCTCATATGCTACTTTATACAATTTCAATTTAACGCGTCTTGTGCTTCTTGTTTGATGTTCAAGGC
>JAJSZP010000211.1 GCA_030262775.1 Deltaproteobacteria bacterium
TGCCCGCACAGCATCGTCAACATAGAGATAATCCCTCCAGTGGTCCAGGGAATGAAAATAGAGTTCCGGGGGTTGGCCTTCAGAATAGATATTTTTTAACGATTTTGGTATCAGCCTGAAGTCTATATTAAAATCATAAGGCCCCATTAAATTGCACAATCTTACTATGATGACATTGACTCCGAAAACCTCGGCATATGATTTTGCCAGGACATCGGCAGCCATTTTTGCGGCATCATATAAACCAATTGCCCTTAAAGGGGTAACATTCTCAACATAAGGAAGCTCTGCTGCTTCTCCATAAACCTTATCGGTAGAAGAAAAAAGAATGGAATATATGGAACCATCTGATTTTCTTGCTGCTTCCAAGATATTTACAAGCCCCATAGTGTTTGCCATTACCGTGGCATATGGGATATCCATTGCCTTTTCTACAACTGTTGCAGCGGCAGCAAAGTGAAATATTATACTGCACTTTGTTTCTTTAACGAGTCCTTCCATGGCATTCTGATCGGTTATATCAGCAGTAATAATATTTATCTTGTCCCGCAAGCCTTTTAGGTTTAAAAGGCATTGTCTTTCAGGAGAAGTATCAATATCCAAAGCGTGTACCACTGCGCCACCCTTAAGCAAAAAATCAACAACGTGTCCCCCGACAAAACCAAAGGCGCCTGTTACCAGACAGCTCTTGTCTTTATAAAACATCATCAAGTTGTGCATAGAATCTGACATATTATCCATGATATATTCTCTCCCTGGTTAATTTATTATACTCTGCCTTTCTAACCGACCTTTATTATCTCTCTTGCCAGCTCTCCATTGCGCATCGACTGTTCACGAATTTTTTCCAGACGTTTTCTCATCTCTTTAACAACATTCTCACTGTTGTCCATCAGATACTCAGCCTTGCTTAATAATCTTTCACGGCTCGTGCTTCTGATATCACAGACGCATTTTTCCTTATCAAGGATGTCCTCCATAATTCCGAAGGCCTTGATACTGTATGCAACGGCGATAGTGGGAACAAGCATGGAAGCAGCCGCGATGGTGGCATGGGTCCTGGCGCCAATAAACAGGGCACATTTGCCGATTACGGCCTTTAGCTCTTCGCAGGAGTAGTCGCCTTCAATCAAAAAGGCATCCTGTTTATTGACCATCAAAGACCTGACAGCTCTTCCTGCCACGCGGTCATCGTTGGCAGGATCATCAGGGTAGCTGACATGGGGAATAAATACGATCTTTGCCTTGTATTTATTGATTAATTGATCACAAACCTCGGCCATTATTTTTGCAAAATCCTCATGACTGCTATCAGACCACCTTGTTGCGGTTTCACTAACGGAGATGCCGATCATGGTGCTGTTCGCATTAGGAAGGTGTTCCGCCTGGATAATCTCATTCAATCTCGAACTGCTGCAAGGCATCAGGGTAAAGGCCGGGTCAGCCGTAAGATGCAGAGGAGCTTTTATCCCAATATTTTTGAGGTACTCAAGGGACAGCCTTTCCCGAACTGTAATCAAAGATAGTTTGTTCAAAAAAAACCTTGCAAATTTAAGGATCGCATTACTCTTATATGGTGATATGGATTGAGCGAAAACATATACCGGTTTCTTCAGGGCGATGGCTACTGCAATAGGAAAAAAACAGTGCTTGATGGATTCATCTCCGTAATCTGCAAGTACGTCACCCCCACTGACGACCAATAGATCGCACGTCTTTATGGCTTCATAGAATGATGGTTTTACCCATAGAATTCTATCGGTGCTGACACCAAGATAATAATTCAAAAAAAACCAGAATCGGTTTCTTCGGGAAAACTCGCCCACCTGGAAGCGATGTTCAAAAAATCGGCATTCAATCAAATCATTGTAAAAATGCTTTTGATCATATTCTGGCTCCCAGGAAAAAACCGTGAAGGAAGCCTCCGGAAATGCCTGTTTTAATATTTTTGTTGTAGTAAGTATCAGGGCCTGGCAGCCTTTGTTATGGAACCCGGTGTGGCCGGTAATCAGTATCTTCATTGTTTGCTCCAGCTTGCATCCTATTTGGTTTAAATTAGGACACAGATTTTCACAGATAAACACAGATGACTATTTTCTATGATTATCGAACACCTTGCGTTTAATCTCTGGTTTAGGGCCAAAATTAAGTAAAAGCCCAACTTCGATCTCATAAACCCGCTCCAGAAAACCATAACCAAGTTTGTTATAAACTCTATAGAAGATTTTGATAATCTTTTCAGTGAATTCTTTATGTTTAATATCCTGATAATCTGTGTTCATCTGTGTCCAGAATGGAATTTCCTGAGATAAAATTACATCCAAAAGGTTTCTACTTGATATTTATGAATTTCTTTATCCTTTGTAACGATTAATAAATTGTTTTGATTAGCCTGAGAAATCAGCAGCCTGTCAAATAGATCTTTATGATAATCCGGAAGCAGCGTTGAATCAATCATCTCAGAAACAGAAGGATCAATCAATTGGATATTCGTATTATTTAATATTTCGTTTTTCCAGGCATGCACGTCTGATATTGCTATTCTGTCTTTCTTTACCAGCAAGGCAATTTCCCAAAAAGAGATTGATGAAATATAAAGACGGCCTTGCCGAACCTGCTTATCAAAAAAGTTAACAAATTCCTCTGATACAAACTCTTTATTATTCCAAAAAATCAAAGTATGGGTATCGAATAGATACGTCTCTTTTTTCACACATACTCCTCCCAGATATCTTCAAGAGGTTTGATAAGTTCTTCCGGCTCAACCAAAATCCTTAGTTTAACACCCATTTTGTCGCGCCAGTTCACCTTGCGTGCAGGAACTAAGCGGGCAACTTCTTCATTGTTTCTCTGGATTATTATGATTTCACCCTTTGATGTTTTATCTAAATACTCAAATAAATTATTCCTTAATTTTGTTGCGGAGACCAAAATCATCTTTAACTCTTTATTTTAATTTATATGTACGTGTCTATCACTATGTGCACATGCACATATATCTTAAATAATGAATTGTCAACGTTTATACAACAGGTGATCTCCTTTCAAGTTTCTGGATTCTCTTTTTGCTTGAGGGAAAATCAAAGTCGGACTGATTTCGCTAAAAGTGGGCTAAAGCTTTTCAAACACCCAGTCACCTATGTTTCTGTCGGTAAACGCAACCCCAAAGAGATAAATCTCCCTGCCAACGCCCTGATACTTCTCAAAATATTTCTTGTCTCTGATCTGCTTTAAGGCATTGTCCTTATCCCCGTCAAATTTAAACTCAA
>JAJSZP010000212.1 GCA_030262775.1 Deltaproteobacteria bacterium
TCTTTTTCCTTGTCATCAAAATTAATGGCGTCGGAAGGGCAGAATTTTTCACAGGCCCTGCATTTTCCTTTTGTTAAATAGATGCAGTTTTCATCAATGGCATACTTTAATGGAACCGCCTGGGCGTATTTCACATAGACCGACTTGCGTTTAGCCAGACCTGCATCGTATTCATCTAAAACCTTTTTGGGGCATTTTTCAGCACAAATGCCGCAGGCGATGCATTTATCCAGGTCAACATATCGGGGGTGCTGCGTAAGCTTAATCTCAAAATTTCCTACCTCACCGGAGATGCTTTTCACCTCTGACAAAGTCAGTAATTCTATGTTCAGATGCCGGCCGACCTCGACCAGTTTGGGTGAGATAATTCACATGGCACAGTCATTGGTTGGAAAGGTCTTGTCCAGTTGGGACATCATGCCCCCTATGGAAGGGGACCTTTCCACAAGATAGACGTAAAAACCGGAGTCGGCAAGGTCTAAAGCAGCCTGCATTCCGGCTATTCCACCACCGACCACCATTGCTGAACCTTTTTTGTTTTGAGACATTATTTTTCCTTATGCTTTAATTGCTTTTTCTTCGGTAAAAAAATCCTCTATGCCTTGAACAGACAAATCATTCATTTTAAGTCCGAGTAAGTCTTTTTCAATACCCATGCTCAATCCAAGAAGCTGGGGATAGACAAGAGAAGGAAGCTGATGATTTGTACCCCGGACAGAAAGAATCTTATTTTGTACAGTATCGAACTGTATCTGACAGTAAGGACAGGCCGTGCAAAGATAATCCGCACCGGCTTTTTTTCCGTTTTCCAGTTTTTTTCCGGTCAAACTCATGGATAGATCATCATTTACTCCCCATAAGGGAGCACCGCAACAGTCAAGCTTCATTGACCAGTCAATGCTTTTTGCACCTGTAACTTGAACAAGTTTATCAAATATTGATGGCGCCACAGGATCATCGAATTGAACGATCTTACTTGGCCTTAAGACATGACAGCCATAGTGGGTGGCAATATTAAGATCTGTAAAAGTCTTTTCTATCTTCTCTTTTATGGTTTCAATACCAACTTCATGGAAAAGAACAGACAGAAAGTGTTTTACCTCTACATCTCCATCATATTGCAGGCCTTCTTTATTAAGAATTTTATTAATTTCTGCGCGTAAAGAGGCGTCTTCTTTCATAAGATGGTCTGCTTTTTTTAGACTGCCGTAACAGCATTTACAAAGGCTGATCACGTTTAGATTCTTTTTTGCAGCCAAGGCAAGATTTCTGGCGGAAGCAAGAACAAAGGCCTTATGATCAAGATTTCTGACAGGGTACCCGCAACAGTTAAATTCCTTAATATCCACCAGGTCAACATCGACTTTTTTTAACACTGCTCTTGCTGATGATTCGTACTGGGTAAGACGGGCCGGAATATTACAGCCGAGAAATAGTGCAAATTTCATAATTTTCTTTCCATAAGCGGTTTTACCTGCTGAACCGCTTCATTTTTGAGTTCGTAAAGAATATCAGTAACACATACCCCCTGGGGGCACTGCTCCTGGCACTGATAACAGGTCAGGCAGTCCCACAGCATATTTGAGCCAAGTGCCAGATCCTTTAAGCCTAACCCACAGGCATTCATGATCTGGTGGGGTAAAAGCCCTAAAACTTCCTTTGGGTTATCGTAGCCTGCGACCACCGGACACACGGTGGAACAGGTTTCACAGCTGAAGCAACCTGAAAAGGTGTTCGCCTGGTCTGATTTGTTAAGTATGCCTTTAAAAGCAGAATCAATATTAGACAGGGGCAGAACCTTATCAGGCATCTTCATCAACTCACAGCTGTCGGCAATAACTTGTCTGGTCTGATCTAATGGCTTTTGGTAATTATCTCCATCTTCTTTCATAAGTCCTCTATAAAAAGATAGAGGCGAAAGAGCAAAAAACTCAGGATACCCTCTTTTAAGAAGCGATTCTCTTACATTAAACCACAGATCCTGCAGGTTTATACCGACAGGGCAAACCACTGTACAGCGGTTACAGTTGGTACAAAGGTAGACTCCTTCCTGGATGTGCAAAAGATCCTGTTCGCCCAGTTGTTTGCCTGCGGCAAGGGCCTTTATTGATATAATCTTTTCAGAGGGAAGAATATTGGCATTGGGAAAAATCTCAAAAAACACAGCAGCAGAACAGTTTAAGGTGCACGTGCAACAGTGGGTGCAGGCATCCAGTTCCATGACCTGTCTGGTGGCTATGTTGGCAGGGTCTGATTTTTCTTTTTCCATGACGGCGTTGGCAAGCAGGCTCAAGGGGCTTACAAAGATATGAAACATTTTGCTGAAGGGAAGATAGGCAAGACCGATAAAGCAGGCTAAAAAATGGATATACCACAGGATCGTAGGCATATTCGCCTTATCCAATCCCAGTGCTACGGGCGATATAATTTTGGCTGTACTATAACCTAAAAAAGCCCACTGGGGCCTGGAATGACAGTCGGCACAACTCATCTCATGGGACTCTTTACCCTGATCTAGAATTTCTTGTTCAAAGGGTTTTTTTACATTGGGGGAGATAACACCGTACTCTTTTACCCAGTAGCTTTCCAGTGCCTTTATTTCTTCTGCGTCGTCTTCTAAGCTCAGACCGGCGTAATCTTCCACCATTATCTGGAATTCGGTATAAGACGTAATCTTTGTTGCTTCCAGAAAAATGCCGGAAAACATAATAACGGCAAGAATGATGATAGCATAGTGATCCATGGCGTTGGTTTTAAGACGTGGCACTTTTAAAATAAACCGCCTTAATATTGCAATACCGATTCCTATTATTACCATGAGACCGAATAAGTCTCTTAAGAACATAAAGGGATTGACAGTCGAATAGTAATCGGTAAACATCGGCTCGGATATGAAGCTTTCAAGGGCATGCATCAAAAGAAGCAGCATAAAACCTAAATATATACAGATGTGCATAAGCCATCTTAAAAAATCCTGACGTAGTATCCTTACCTGCAAAACCACATCAATTACAAAGACCTTAATCAGCGTTAATATTTTCACGCCAAATAAGACAGAAGCAATCCCTTTAATAGCTTTGGAAAACCGTGTTTGGGCTGATATTTTTCCAGCTTCAACACCGATGCTATAACGAAACCAGGTTGATGCTTTATAGACCAGGCCAAGTCCGAATATTGCAAGGGCAACGTACAATGAAATAGTGAAAAACATAGGCTTATTTCCAAATTTAAGTTATAAAAAACAATTGATCAATGACGAAATCTCT
>JAJSZP010000213.1 GCA_030262775.1 Deltaproteobacteria bacterium
TATGAGAAAAATTATCTAATCTGGATAGAATACGGTATCCAGTCTGTTCATGATGAAACACTTGCCTTTATAAACAGGGGCCATGATTTTAAATGTTTCAAAGATATTATTAATATTACCGGAAATACAGACATAAAAATTTGTGCTCACGTTATACTGGGACTCCCGAATGAGAATAAAAAGCAAATGCTTGAGACGGCAAGAACTATAGCGGGCATGGGAATAGATGGTATTAAACTCCATCTGCTCTATGTTGTTAAAGGAACCAAGCTTGAAAAACTTTATAATGCCGGCGATTACAGATGTCTTGAACAAGCGGAATATGTAAATCTTGTGTGTGATTTTTTAGAACTACTGCCTAAAAATATGGTAATCCAGCGTCTTACTGGTGACCCACATTATGAAGAGCTGGTGGCGCCGGGATGGTCAGCTAATAAAATGGAAACACTTACCCTTATAAAAAATACTCTGGAAAAAAGGGATTCATGGCAGGGAAAATTTGCGGGGTGTGCATATGGCTCTTTCCGTGTCTGAAAGGCTGCGCCGCTTTTATAATCTATTTTCAGGCGACGACCATGTTCTGATCGTTATTAACGCTGATCCTGATTCCATTTCAAGTGCAATGGCCGTTAAAAGATTGTTATGGCGAAAGGTTGCAAATATAACTATATCCAATATCAATATAATCAAACGTCCTGATAATCTGGTAATGATCAGGCTTTTGGACGTCAGCCTGGTTCATGTTGATGAAATAGATGAGGGAAGCTTTAATCGTTTTATATTACTTGATTCACAGCCTGATCATAATGAAGTATTTGCCAGGTTTAACTTTGATGTCATTATAGATCATCATCCTGAGACAGATGCTAAAGGATCTTTTATTGATATCCGGCCTAAATATGGAGCTACAGCTACCATCATGACCGAATATTTAAGGGCCGCAGGAATTAAACCGACCGCTAAACTGGCAACAGGTTTATTTTATGCAATTAAGACAGATACAAGCAATTTTGAAAGGCAGACTTTAATTGAAGATATCCGGGCATTTCAATTTCTTTTCCGCCATATCAATATTTATCTGGCCAGGAGGATTGAGCAGGCAGACCTTAAACTCGAATTTTTGAGATATTTCAGAAAAGCCATGCAGAACATGCACAGGCGAAAAAACAAAATATATGTTCATCTCGGTTCTGTAGTGAATCCGGATATATGTGTGCTTATAGCTGATTTTTTCATGAGAATAGATTCGATAAACTGGACTATTGTCTCTGGTATTTATGCAAAGAAGCTGATTATTATTTTTAGAAATGATGGTCTTCGCAGAAATGCCGGTAATGTGGCAAGGCTGAGTTTTGGTCGTGTCGGATCTGCAGGAGGACACAAGAGTATGGCTCGTTCAGAGATTGAGCTTGCTGATATAAAGGACATGGTAGACTATAAGGATGATGATAAATTTTTAACCTGGATTATAGACAAGATAAACAAAAAAGCAGGTGAAAGATAATGGCTGTCGAAAATTCTGAACTTTCTGTGACGATACTTGGTTCAGGCACATGTGTACCATCGCTCAAAAGGAGTTCTTGCTCTGCATTAATTGAAACAGGCGGGAAAAAGCTTGTTTTTGATTTAGGTCCCGGCACAATGAGAAGGCTTCTTGAAGTTGATACTAAAATTTTTGATATTTCATTTATTTTTTTCAGTCATTTCCATCCGGATCATACTGGGGAACTGGTCTCATTTTTATTTTCCTCTAAATATTCCGGTAAAGAACGAAGGCAAACTCCCATAACATTTATAGCCGGCAAAGGTTTTTCAGAGTTTTATAACAGGCTGAAAAGCGTATATGGTCACTGGGTTGAACTTGAGCCGGGTTTGATGAATATTGTTGAACTTGATAATAAAAATTATGACATTATAAAATTTGATGATTTTACTATTGAATCAATTCCGGTTGAGCATAACGATGAAAGCCTGGCGTACAGGATTACGAGCCGGAACGGAATATCGGTTGTGTATTCAGGTGATACGGATTTCAGTAATAACCTTGTTGCTCTGGCAAAAGAAGCTGATTTGTTGATCTGTGAATCAGCTCTTCCGGATGAATTAAAGGTAAAAGGCCATTTAACACCATCTCTTGCAGGTAAAACAGCAACGATGGCAAATGTCAAAAAATTGATGCTAATACATTTTTATCCTGAATGTGATGAAGTAGATATTGAAAAACAATGTCGTAAGACTTATAGTAATAAACTTATACTTGCTGAAGATCTTATAACAGTTAATTTTTAGAATCATGGATCAGGAGGGTCGAACGGTTAAGATATGAGATATTATCCGGTTAATCTTGATATACAGAATCGTAAATGTTTAGTGGTCGGTGGCGGCTCAGTGGGCACAAGGAAGGTTATGACACTTCTGGAATGTGGGGCTGTTGTTACAGTTGTAAGTTCTGATGTTACTGAAGAGCTGCTTGAGCTTGCAGAAAAAAAAATGATAGAATTAAAGAAAATGCCTTATGAGTCCCAGGATATTGACGGCATGTTTCTAGTTATCGGAGCTACTGACAACGAGGAATTAAACTGGCAGATAAATAAGGATGCAGAACACCAAAATAAATTGTGCAACATAGCCGACCGGCCTGATGCCTGCAATTTTATTCTTCCTTCTATTGTAAACAGAGGTAATCTTGTAATTGCTATTTCCACTTCAGGTAAAAGCCCGGCTTTTGCAAAAAAAATGCGTCAAGACTTTGAAAAAGAATTCGGAGAGGAATATGACGAGTTTTTACAGTTAATGGGAGCTATACGTAAAAAGGCGTTAAGCGAAAAACACGAACCAGAAGCGCACAAGCACCTTTTTGAACAGCTTATAAATAGAGGGCTTGTTGATATGGTCAGGAACCATGATGAGGGAGGAATAAATTCCCTCCTGCTTGAGATTTTTGGCGAAGGATACAGGTTTGAAGAATTAATGAAGGCAGACAGTTAAAGAGGCTTAAGGTGTAATCAATGGAGATCGTGATTATATTTACCATTTTTTTCTACTTGATGAGTACAGCTGGATACTTTGCTTATCTTTTCTTGCAGAAAAAATATTTAAATAGAGTCGGATACTTCTTGCTGATAGCTGGTTTTTTGTGTAATTCAGCGGCTATTTTTTATGGTTTTTT
>JAJSZP010000214.1 GCA_030262775.1 Deltaproteobacteria bacterium
ACTGCCTCGGCTGCAAGCTGTTCCTTCTGGTTCAGGGCCTGGGTGGCCAGTCGTTCGGCATCTGTTGAATCAAGTTCGCCGCCTTGCATTTTCTGTAAAAGCATCATGGCCTTGCGTTCGTAATCAGCAGCCAGCTTTTTTTTGTTGTCTGCGTCTCTTCTGGTCCGAATTGCCATACTCTTGACCTCAGCCAGACTGCTCATGGCCTGTTGCAGATCCTTCTTGAGATCGCGGATGCCCTGCTCTGTCATTCTTATAGGATCTTCGAGCTTGTCAATTAAAGCGTGAGTTTCGGCCTGGGTCACCCTGAAAATACGTTTGAAAATAGACATAATAAAAAAACCTCCTTTAGTTCGTTTTACTCACAATTGGTCGAATGGTTGATTAGTCGAATGGTCAAGCGCTTGATCATTTTTTTGCATAATCAAGCAGTTCCGAGCTGTATTCGGCCAGGGCCAGACCCAGGGCATGGATGGAAGCTTCAAGCTCGTTTCGATCCAGGTTCTCCAGTTGGAGGGTATCCCGAAAAAGGACTAACTCCGCATTTTCATCCAGAACAAAGGCTCCGTGAACCAGATCACGATTCATCTGCAGCAACCGTTTAAACATGTCACCTGAGTCATGGGGCACCTTCATGATAACCTGCTCCAAAACCAGAATAGGTTCTTCGCAGTCTATCACCAGATTCTTAATGCCGTTGTCCTCATCATCCACTACCACCAGTTCTTCTGCCGGGTCCTCACTGACAATGGGTATCTCCATCTCAAATAGATACTGTTTGACCAAATCAAATTTTCCGGGCATGTTAATCCCCCTTTCATATGTTTTTAGTTAGTGCCTGAACGAAAACTGCTAATTTTCCCAATTTCTACGTTAGGCTTAAATTTTAATCCTCAAAATACTCCATGTATCCTGCGGTTAAAATTTGCGCCTTTCTTGAACTTGAAAAAAAATTATAGTTTTCATTCGGGCAATAGTTAAAAGTTCCTATAGACTTTCAGATAATTAATTTCACAAGGCCAGAAGGAGAAAGGCATATTAGTTATACGTCACCGGCTGATAACACAGCGAAATTAATTATCTGAAAGTCTATAACCCAACTCGGGACGATTCGTGGCAATGACTACCAGTTCATCTTCCATACTGAGGCGGTACTCCGCATCCGGGTTGGCAATCAATTTGTTCGTTTCCTTATTTTCCACCGCCACGCAGAGTATGTCATGATTCTTTTTCAGTTTGCACATAACTTCAAAAAAGGTCAGCCCTACCAGAGAAGAAGGCAATTCAACCTTGTACAGTTCGTTTCCGTAGCGGTTACTGATCAGTTCGGTAATCATGTGGGTAATCCCGTGGTCCAAAGCCGCCTGTACCAGAAGATTAGTGCTCAATTCGCCCACTACGATGATCTCGTCCGCTTTTGCCAGCTGGCAGTGTTCAATATTTATGGACTCTATCAATTCTACACAGACATAAACATCCGGATAGAAAGTTTTGATGGTCAAGGTGTCGAGAATAGTTTTGGCGTCACGGACGCGAGCATCCAGTTGATCATTCGAGAGCTGGATTACTGTCTGAGCTTCTTTCAGGTTAGCCATTTCAAGGACCCTGGGTTGGACTTCGCCGCGAAGAAAGTGTAGATTCGAATCATCCATGGGCTTTTCGGTCAACTCTGCAATAACAACTATCGGCACATCCCTGGTCTTGTTGTCAGCACGTAGTTCTGTTACGATATCACGGCCTCGAAAGTTCCATCCGCAGATAACAAAATGTCCTTTCACTCTTACTCTTTTCATGCCCTTGTTCTCCATGAGCTTGTTTTCGATAAGAACACTGGCTATGGTAGCAGTCAGTACACCCAGGAAACCAATCCCCAGCATCATAAGCACTATGCCCACAAACCGACCGCCCAGGGTGGCCGGAGAAATGTCTCCGTATCCTACGGTGGTCACAGTTACAATTGACCACCAAAAGGCATCGAAGAGTTCCAGCCCTTCTTCGAAATATGAGAAAGCCACTGTGGCCACAAGAATCAAAGCCAATAGTACAAAGGCCACCCTGTGCAGGTTCTCCCGTTGCAGTCGAAAGAATATTAATCTTAATATTCGCAAAAAATAAAGCATTAATTAAACAATAAAAATTTATTAACAAGAAAACGTCAAAGTCGGTGCTAAATTGTTAATATTTAGAATTTGTTGGGACCTCAAAATCCGAAACTCGAAACAATATCTAATTGTTGCCATTCGTATCTGTTTTGGATTTTGCGCTTCGAATTTATTGAAAAATGAATAGGCAAACAATTCTTGTGCATTCAGCAGGTTATCAGCTTAAAATGACATGGTCCTGAACTGATTAATTCTCTCCCGCTTGGAAAACTATAGGAAATAGACTAATATAACAAGGTGAAAATAGGAAAATCCGAAATATTTCGTCCCAGTTTCTTACCATAACAAGTGTGCAATAAGGTCAGCAATTCCCGCTCAAATTTGGTATGACTTAGCTATGACATCATTTTGGTAAAAAAGTGTACGAAAGCTCAATCTTAAAACCCATTGTTCATGCTGGTTTCAGGCATAAGCGGGAATTGCTGTACCAACATCACAGCTCTGCGGCAAGTCTTCTAACATTTCATCTGTAGTCATTGACTGCTGCCGTTCAAGACGCGTGGGTTTTTTTACGCGTTTTTCTCCGGCATGACCAATTGATACTAAATAAGTTTCACTCGCTATCCATGGATCGCCAAGATTCTTTTTAAAAAGCTTCTCAGTCTCTGCAGTTGATGTCTCCAGTACTCACTGCGTTATTTAATGAGTAGAAAGAGACTTTTGAAAAGTGTTCAACTTATTGAATATCCAGCGCAAAAAATCCTTGGCATAAAAGTGTTTCTTGAATATAAGCAATATTTCTGGCAACATAATGGGGGGTGTTTCCCAATAGAACGACAATGATGTCCATGCCTATCTGTAAGAGATAGTATGGACTTTTTTTGCTGAGTAAAAATCCGACCCCGGAGGGGCCGGATTTGGTTTAACCCCTGAAAGGGGATAAAATTGCCTTTGCCTCCAGAGGGGGAAAAGGTTGAGTTGCCCCTAAAATTGTTTATCCTTGTTTTAACGACTTACTTATCTCGGT
>JAJSZP010000215.1 GCA_030262775.1 Deltaproteobacteria bacterium
AATATACATATGCCATATCAAGAATAGTATTGATGAATTTTGACAGATTAGGAACGGGGACGAAATAACTGCAGTTCAAAAAATAATATTTAATAGCGCTAAAATGTTGAGGAAACGGAGATTATGAACAACGATACATTTATATCCAGAATTACTGAAGAACAAAACATAACCGATAATCAGGTTCGGGCAGTTGCTTCCCTTCTCGCAGAAGGAGCGACAATTCCGTTTATCGCGCGTTACAGAAAAGAAGCCACAGAAAGTCTTGATGAAGTAGCTGTTATGGCTGTCAGGGACAGGCTGAACCAGCTTATGGAACTGGAAGAACGAAAGGAAGCGATCCTCAAATCTCTTGAAAAACACGGTCACCTGACGGATGAACTGCAGAAAAAGGTTCTTGCTGCTGAATCCATGGCTGTGCTTGAAGACATATATCTTCCTTATAAGCCGAAACGAAGGACAAGGGCTGTTATAGCAAAGGAAAAAGGGCTTGAACCGCTGGCACTGATAATTTTTGAGCAGAAAGGCGTAAATCCAGTCAAAGAGGCGGAATCTTTCATTGATCCTGAAAAGGGAGTTGAGTCTGTTGAAAATGCTCTGGCCGGGGCCAGAGACATAATTGCGGAAATCATAAATGAGAATGATAAAGCCAGGGCCCAACTGAGGAATCTCTTTTTTACAAAAGCTGTGATTAAAAGCAGGGTTGCTTCTGACATGGAAAAAAAGGGGGCTAAATTCAGGGATTATTTTGACTGGGAGGAATCAATTGCTGACGTTCCTTCTCACAGGATGCTGGCCATTAGACGGGGAGAAAACGAAGACTTTCTTAATCTTGACATACTGCCTGACGAAGATGAAGCAACAGCTATACTCGAAAACCTGTTTGTTAACGGGAAAGGTGATGATTCCGCACAGGTAAAGCTGGCCGTAAAGGACTGCTACAAACGTCTTCTTTCCCGTTCAATGGAAACCGAAACCAGGCTCCACGCAAAAGAAATGGCTGAGACTAAAGCGATAAAAGTGTTCGGGGATAACCTTCGCCAGCTCCTGCTTTCTCCACCGCTGGGAGCAAAACGCGTAATGGGAATAGACCCTGGATTCAGAACCGGGTGCAAGCTTGTATGTCTTGACCGGCAGGGGAAACTGCTTCATTATGATACTGTTTATCCCCACATGTCAGAAAAAAAGGCTCTTGCAGAAACCGAGAAAATTAAATCTCTTTGCGAAGAGTTTGAAATTGAAGTCATAGCTGTGGGAAACGGCACGGCTGGCAGAGAAACAGAAGCCTTTGTCAAGGCTGTCCCTCTTTCAAAGCCTGTGCAGATTATAATGGTCAATGAAAGCGGTGCTTCAATATATTCCGCTTCTGAAGCGGCAAGGGAAGAGTTCCCGAATCATGATCTAACGGTACGCGGAGCTGTATCAATCGGAAGACGCTTGATGGATCCGCTTGCAGAGCTTGTAAAAATTGATCCCAAATCAATAGGCGTAGGCCAGTACCAGCATGATGTTGACCAGAAAGCCCTGAAACAGACTCTTGATGATGTTGTTATGAGTTGCGTTAACGGTGTAGGTGTTGATCTGAACAGGGCCAGCGCTCAGCTCCTTACGTATGTTTCAGGCCTTAACTCCAGAATCGCAAAAAACATTGTCGCATATCGTGAAGAAAATGGCCCCTTCATATCCAGGCAGCAACTGACAGAAGTGCAGCGTCTTGGCCCAAAGGCGTTTGAACAGTCTGCGGGTTTTTTAAGGATCCCTGGCGGTGAAAACTCGCTGGATGCCAGCGCAGTGCATCCTGAAAGTTATTATATTGTTGACGCCATGGCCAGAGACCTTGAAACAACGGTCATCAATATTTTAAAAAAACCTGATATCAGGCATCAGATTGATGTTGCAAAATATGTTACTGATTTGGTCGGAATTCCCACACTCAATGATATCCTTGATGAACTGGCAAAACCGGGACGTGACCCAAGGGAAAAATTCGAAGTATTCGCATTTGCCGATGGCATTGAAAAAATCGAAGACCTGAGACCTGAAATGAAAATCCCTGGAATTGTGACAAATATCACAGCGTTCGGCGCTTTTGTTGATATCGGCGTGCATCAGGACGGCCTTGTTCATGTCAGCCAGATGGCAGACAGGTTTGTGAAAAATCCAGTGGATATTGTAAAGGTTCAGCAAAAGGTCACGGTAACTGTGCTTGAGGTTGACCTTGACCGAAACAGGATTTCCCTCTCAATGAAATCGCGAGCAGAGAGGTCAGACGTTGCAGTTAAGGATCCAGGCCTAAAAAAGGCTCGAAACCATAACCCAAAACCAAAAAACAAGAACAAAAAAAACATAGGCGGCAGGAATGCGCTGTTTAACAACCCCCTGGCAGAAGCCTTAATAAAAAGCGGGTTTTAGGACTCGGGAAAAAATAATTGCGCTTAGGATTTACCGTTGATAAGAGCATTAATCAATAAAAAAAATATTGCCATTTTACTTATAATCACAGGAGGCATTATCTGCGGAATTTTAGCAGGTTTTTTTTTAGCTCTGACGCACGACCTTCCCCAGATACACTCCCTTGAACATTTCAGACCATCTGCAATCACCAGGATATATTCATCAGACAGGGTATTGATAGCAGAACTATTCGTAGAAAAAAGGGACCCGGTACCTCTTAAAGTCATACCTGAATATCTAAAGAAAGCCATAATTGCAACAGAAGACAGGAACTTTTATACACACAGCGGAGTCGATCTAAGGGGAATTGCCAGAGCCATAATAAAGGACATATGGGCAGGAAAATTTGTTGAAGGAGCAAGCACCATCACACAGCAGCTCGCAAAAACGCTTTTTCTTAATCCCGAAAAGACCCTTGTCAGAAAATTAAAGGAAGCTTTTCTGGCTTTTCACCTGGAACGTTGCTGCACCAAGAATGAAATACTGGAGCTGTATCTCAATCAGATATACTTTGGCAGTGGCGCATATGGAGTAGAATCTGCCGCAAGAATATTTTTCAACAAATCAGTAAAAGACTTAACCCTTGCTGAATGCTCGCTTGTTTCAGCCATGCCAAAAGCTCCCTCAAGATATTCTCCG
>JAJSZP010000216.1 GCA_030262775.1 Deltaproteobacteria bacterium
AAGAAGATCAACAAACCCGAGGATTACCGCCAGAGGGTTGTTGAATTCATGAGACAGATCAGCCGCCAGCTTTCCCAGGAATGCCAGCTTTTGCATATTATACAACTGGTTACCAGTGTTTTTCCATTTGGTAACGTCTCTTTCTATTTCAATCACTCGGGAAACCTCGCCCCGGTCATCCAATATTGGATAGGCTATGATCCTGGAATACGCAACGTTAGGCCCTTCAAAATATGTATGGAGTACTTCGGCAGTTTTACCTGTTTTAAATGCATCTTTCACAGGGCAGGGATGATTATGCACACAGGGTTTGTTCAGATGGTGAAGAAGCCGATAACAACATTTGCCAAGAATTTTATGCCTTGGTTTGCCGACTTTTTTTGCAAACGATTCATTTACTCCTTCTATCCTGTAATTCCTGTCAACAACCATAATTGCGTCTTTGATACCATTTAAAACACTGTAAAGAAACCTGTTGGCTTCCAACAGCCCTTCCATTGTGTTTAATTTATGTTCTTTTTCCATGATATCACGCAATATGCCATGCTTTTTGTTCGGTTTGGTTTACTCGTCATAATGTTGCTTGATAAAATCCCTGACATACCAGTCTACAACAGAGTCATTAAACAGAGTCATATCCAATTGTTTGGTGAATGCGGTTAACTTGGCCATTACACCCAGTTTTTTCTCAATACTGGTTCTGTCATACTTGGTCACCCTGCCATCCAGGACATCGCCGGTCCTGTCAACATGAAAGTCTATTTTTTCTAAAATTTCCTTTATAAGCCGGGTCCTTCTGGCACGTCTGTCATGGGATGCCCCGCCACCTTTAAACAAAAAACGGATATAGTTATCATTGATACGATCACCTGCATACGCCTCAAGGGTCTGCAGATGATAACCGAGCCTGATACTGAAGTTCATGTATTCCCTGGATACCACAGCAAAGCTGGGTTCCGAAAATGTTTTCTCGGGGTTGGGCTGCATAGTGCCACTGGCAATTACACTGAGCAGGCCTTTTACATTTACAGGTGGTGGGCCAGGCCATTCTATGGACATCATCCCTTTCAGAAGAGCCTTCATGGGGATGCAGGCAATATTATCGACTGTAATCTTGCCTGAACCCTTTTCCACACCACCACCCAGATCTATCACACGTATATCAAGAGGAAGCTTGACTACCAGTTTCACTGCCCCACCTTTGCCTTGATGCGCACCTTCCCCGAGCTTGAACATCTCATTCATTGCCTTTTCATGGGCAAACCTGGTTATGTCATGAAAGGTTTCACAATATTGCGGACTAAACTTCTCATCCTCAGGATAGATAAGGTTCAGAGGGACTATGCTCTGCATAACACCTCTTAACACCTCAAAAACAGCGGTATCCTTAAAAGTGTTTTCACTTTTTCCTGCTTCAATAAGTTGCTCTATATGCCCCTCATAAATATTTCCATTAATCGCATCAACGGTAATTTCCTGGCCGGCTTTCAAGGTCTTTATGGCTGTCTCGGTATTAAGAATGGTGGGCACACCATACTCCCTGGCAATTGATGCCATATGGCCTATAGGACTTCCTACATCTGCAATAATAGCACCGGCCTTGTTCATGGCGGTCACAAACCTCGTAGAGGTGTGTTTGGCTACGAGAACAGCTCCTTCAGGGAAGCTCTTTAATTCTTCATCGCTGGTGACAAAATGTACTTTTCCTGCGCCAACACCCTTGCACGCAATTTGCCCCTTATTGATCAAAATTTTATGGCCCGGTAAAGATCTGGGAACAGGCCTGCTCTTTTTTTCAGCTATAATCCGAAGCGGTCTTGACTGCAAAATCAAAAAGTTATCATTCAAATCAAGCGCCCATTCTATATCCTGTGGTTTCCCATAGTGTTTTTCAAGTACCAGGGCATATTTGGCAAGGGTGATTACTTGTTCATCGGTCAGGCACGGCATTCGTTTTATATAATCAGGCACCCTGACATCTATTGCACCCCCTTCAAGGCCGCATACTAGCATAAATGGTTGCACAGGTTGGTTTTTTTCCAAAATGGGCATGGGAATATCCCTTGAGACTATATAAGTATGCGGTTTTACTCTACCATCAACAACATATTCCCCCAGCCCCCAGACGCCATTGATGATGATCCCTTGTTTGTTTTCATCCGTGGGATCACGCGAGTACACAACCCCGCTTGCCTTGGCATCAATCATTTCAACCACTCCAACGGCCATAACCATATCTTCTACATGGAAGCCTTTACTTTTACAATAGAATATGGCCCTTGAGGTAAACAGGCTGGCAATAATCTCAACATATGCCGAGACTACGTCTTCCGGTGCAACGTTAAGAGCAGTCTTGTACTGCCCCGCAAATGTAAATTGAGCATCCTCATGGATGGCGCTGCTTCTGACAGATGCATAGAATCCGTCGGCCCTGTGAGCTGCCTTTTTCTTTAGTTCCAAGGCGGCATTTAATATGCTTTTTTCTAAATCAGGGGGAACTTCGGCATTCAGAACCAGATTTTGCGCAACCTTGCTTGCGCTAGTGAGATCTACCAGACTATCTGTATCTACCGAAGAAATATTAATCTTATCTACCAACTTATTATAATCCATAAATTTTTTGAAGGCATGGGAGCTTATACAAAAGCCATCAGGGACTGGGAGATTAACCCTGTTTTTGATTTCCCCTAAATTAGCATTCTTGCCGCCTACACTATGTACCATATCTTTTGTTACATCTTCAAAAGGTATGGTGAAATCCGTTACAGGAATCTCGATACTTTTGATAAGGCTATTATTGATTACAGAGTTAATTTTTGCAAATGCATCATAAAGGCCAAGATATTTTCCGTTTGAGAGGCTATTGAGATTCTCTATGAGACTCTGAACCTTTTCCACCAGGATCTCACACTTGGAATCAATATAATGCATGTCAAAAATATAATCCCCTGAGAGCTTTTCCTCCATATCCGCCTGTGTCTCCAGGATGGAGTTGTTATCGGCGAGGAGTTGCTGAAAGCAATTGTATCTATCTTTG
>JAJSZP010000217.1 GCA_030262775.1 Deltaproteobacteria bacterium
AACATAAGCAGCTATCTTTTTCCTCTCAATTGCTTTTTCAACTCCAAGCGGCGCTCTCATATTCCCTTCCTTTCAATGACATGTCTGTTTTTAGACTATATGCCATGTTCCAGAGGGATTGTTTATACCCTGGTTCTTACTTTTTTTAAATTTTACCAATATTGTTTTATTTTACTGTTATCATATAATAAAAAATTGGGCAGTGTATGCAAAAAAAGGTGTGGAATGTAAGTTGCAGAGTTAAAAGGCCGAGAGTTTTATAGAACTGCAGGGTTCAAGGAAATTGCCATGGAATATGTTTGTTGAAAATGGGATTAACCAGGGGAAATGAACGGATATTCCCGAGGGGATCTTGTTAGTGTCGGGGATTGGGCTGCGGTTTTACTGATAGGCGGTGAGATTGAACCCTTATATTTTAACTACAGATTTTACCTCTTCCATGGTTTTCTGAGCAATTTTTCTTGCCTTGCTGTTTCCTGCCGTAAAAATTTCGTTAAGAAGCTCTGGTTTGCCCTCATAATACTCTCTTTTTCTGCGAATAGGTTCAAGTGCTCTGATAAGATTTTTGGACAGCTTCTTCTTGCATTCAACACAGCCTATACCGGCAGCACGGCATTCTTTATTTACAGTATCTACTATCTCTTTGTCGCTGTATAGCTTGTGGAATTCAAAAACATTGCATACTTCGGGATTGCCTGGATCGTTTTTTCTTGCCCGCTGAGGATCAGTAATCATTCTTGATACCTTGGAGCTTATATCGTCAGGCTTTTCAAATAAATAAATAGCATTATCATAGCTCTTGCTCATTTTTCGACGATCAAAACCAAGTATTTTAGGCGTTTTGGTTAAAAGGGCTTTGGGCTCAGGAAAAACTTTACCGTATAAATAGTTGAAGCGCCGGGCGATTTCCCGTGTAATTTCAACATGGGGAACCTGGTCCACCCCAACCGGTACGCCAAATGCCTTGTAAATTATAATGTCAGCAGCCTGCAGCACAGGGTAACCCAAAAAACCAAAGGTGGAAAGGTCTTTGTTGCTCAACTGCACAATCTGGTCCTTGTACGTTGGGTTGCGCTCAAGCCATGGCACTGGAGTTATCATGGAAAGAATAAGAAACAACTCTGCATGTTCTTTTATATGAGACTGAACAAACATGGTGCATTTCTCAGGCGACAATCCGACACTCAGCCAGTCTATCATCATATTTCTCACATTAGCAGCTATAGAACTCGTATCCTCATAGTCACTGGTTAATGCATGCCAGTCTGCAATGAAAAAAAAACAATCGTATTGCTCCTGCAATTCAATCCAGTTCGAGAGAGCGCCGTGAAGATTGCCGAGGTGGAGCGGCCCTGTTGGCCGCATCCCGCTCAAAATACGTTTTTTATGGTTCATCTAACATCTCCAATTTATATGAAAACTGTATAGTACCTGAACGAAAACCCCACTTTTTGTCATTTCGACCAAAGGGAGAAATCTTTCTCGTTCCCTGACCTCTGACCCCTGCCCTTCCTTATTTCCCCAGCAAAAAACTGATCAAGGGAGTTATAATAAGAGAAATAATCTTATTTAAAAAATCTGTCATAAGAAGAAAAAATATGATTAATATCCCGAAACGCTCTAATCGCTCATATTGCCGCCTTAAATTCAAGGGCAGAAACATGGCAAATATCTTGCTCCCATCCAAAGGCGGCACAGGTATCAGGTTGAAAATCGCAAGTACGCAATTAATGATAACGCTGTAACCAAGAATAAGGATTAAAGTCGAAACAATGTAGTCTGCGGCTGAATTATACCATAATGATTCCAGTCTAAGCAAAAATTGAAAAAGCATGCCTGAAATAAAAGCACAGACAAAATTTGCCAAAACACCGGCAGAAGATACATAAATAACCCCCTTGCGATAATCTCGAAGATTGGCAAAATTTACAGGAACAGGCTTGGCATAGCCGAAAATAATGGGTGATCCCGTAAATTTCAGAATTAAGGGTAGAAGGAATGAACCAATAAAATCAAGATGTTTTATCGGGTTCATGGTAAGTCTTCCAGCCAGCATGGCTGTATTGTCTCCCATTATGTATGCAACATAGCCGTGCGCCGCCTCATGAATGGTCACAGCAAACAGAAGGGGAATTATCATCGCAACTATTTGAATTAGATCGAAATTTTGAAACATATTTCCGCGCGTAAGTCAGCTCGTCATTTAATGTTTTGAGCTTGCCGTTTAATTTTGCATCAAGTACAGCCTGCATTATTTCCCGGTAAATTGGGCCGGACTCAAGCCCCATTGCTTTGAGTTCCTTGCCGGTTATCAAAATATCTGTATATCTCAGCCTGGTAAAGTAATGAGATATAGCCTTCTTTACCAACTCAAGCTTAGTAGCCGCCATCATATAAAGGATAATCTCGGTTTTAAAACCTGAAAGCCTTTTATGAAGAACGCTGTTTTGAACAGGCAGATTCCGTTCAAGCCATAAAAGACATTTGTCTGCCCCAAAACGTTCATTGCAGAAAATCCTCTTGAAGCGGGGCACTATTTCAAACCTGGTGCAGATTCCAACCGATATTCTTTTATTGCAACTCCTTATAAGCACCAGAAAATAAACGACCCACTTCATATAGGATTCTTCGATAAAAAGCAAATCATACCAGGACAATACCTTTTTTGCAGAATTAAAAAGCTCAATAAGTTCTTTTTTGAACTCTATACCAGGATGAATAACACCAAGCAAACCATAATCATTAAGCCTGATGATTGCGGGCGCTGGATTCTCTTCTTCAAGAATCTGGCGAAGCTCTGCAAATACTCTCTTTCCACTGAGACGCTTGAAAAAATTCATTTTGACCGCATTTCCAATCAGTCTTGAAGTAAGTTTGCCAATAGAAAAACCAAAACGCTGCTCAAATCTTATAGCACGAAATACGCGTGTAGGATCTTCAACAAAGCTTAAATTATGCAAAACCCTTATCGCCTTTTTCTTAATATCCTCACGGGCGGCAAAAAAATCTATCAGGATGC
>JAJSZP010000218.1 GCA_030262775.1 Deltaproteobacteria bacterium
TTTTTGAATTGCGGGAACAACTCAATTAGGAAATACATCTGGGCAGATCTCTACGCAAAGCTATTTTTACCCCCGCCCATAGGGCGCGGTTATCCAAATTCTAATATATAAGAAAACTCCATGGCCTTCTTTTTAGATGATGCATAATAAATGGATCGTATATTATCTGCTACAGCTTCTTTAAGCTTTTTTGGCACTTTGGCAAGAACATTGCGAACAACATGTACCTGGCACCTTTGAACTTTGGCTGATAAGAATTCTTCTTTAAAAACCTTCTCAAGCCCCGGGAAACCATCCATGACTCCAAGAGTAATAGTTTTGCTGTTAAGACCCCTGCTTTTTAAATCCTTAAAGAATTCTCTCCAGGTAGAAGCTGATTCTTTATCTCCGGATTGAAAACCTAAAACTTTTTTACAGCCTTTTTCAGTAACCCCAATGACCACAAGAACAGGAACCTTTTGTATACTACCATGAATCCGCATATCAAAATTAACACCATCTATAAACATGTACTTTATGGCTTCTTCTGATAAATCTCTTTCTCTCCATTGTTCAACAGCATCTACAAACTCTTTATTTATATTACTTATTTCTGAAGATGATATCTTACGCCCGGTTAACCTCTTGGAGATCATAGAAAGGCTGCGAGTACTAATCCCTGTTAAAAACATCAAAGATAAGTCTTCAGCAATTTCTTTTTCATATCTTTGGCTGCGAGGGATTACATCTGTCTTGAACTGTCCCTGTCTGTCCCGAGGAATCTTGACACTGAGATTACCGATCCCTTTAAGTGCATAATTTCTGTTATATGATCCATTACGGTGATTAGCGGCTCCATGATGGCGCTCATATGGCTCACGGCCAAGAAACTGAGTAAGTTCTGCATCCATAAGTTTGGAAAGGTAATCTTCAGCCTTGTTTTTTAAATCAGTTCTGATCATTGCAAATAATTGCTCTGGTTTCTGGATTTCCTTGAAAATACTAATTACCTCAGGTACATTAATGTCAATTTTTATGGGTGTTTTTCCTTTTTATAATTTGTTTTTAAAATGACTAACAAATCCTAAAGGTTAAGCACCCATTTTTCTACCTTTTTTTAATTTCACACACTATATTGTACACTACCCCCTTTTCTCTGGCTGGTATACATATCGTTCCTATCGCCACGGTAGAGAGATAGCTTCTAAAGGGGCTAAATTAAAAATTGGACTTTATTCTGCTGAAGCTCCCAATAGGCTATGCATATTGTTACCGTTTAACCAAAAAAAACTTTTTTTCTTTCCTTTAATTTTTTCAATAAAAAATTATGGTGAAGTAAGTGCGAAAAATGCAGAAGTATTTATAACAGTTACGAGTGCTATGTGTGATAGAGATGTAGAAAAAAGGATTTCAAAAATAGGTGTTGCACGTGGTGTAAAGCATGCATTAGAAGAAGGTCGGACAGAATATCTAACCGATTCATATATAAAAGTTGGTGATATTCCTCCCAAAACGACATTTAATATAGCTGATGAGTTTGTTTGGAATACAGAGACTGTTATTCGGAGGCCTCTTAAAGCAACAAGCAAAGATGGGGTGGATTTTACTGCCAATATCTTAGCAACGTTTTCCTTAATGTTAGAAGTAAAAATTATGCATCAAGACAATAAACCTATTATTAGATATTATTCTATTGAATTTCGTAAATTTGGTGAAAATGAAAATTTAAATGAATTCATAAAACGTGAAAAAAATTCTTAAATAAGCTACATGAAGGATCAATGCAAATTTATAAAAAAGATAATATAAAATTTGAAAAAATACGAGTCTTAACTTTTGGAAAGTATAAACGGTTTGATGAGATCATGGAGCCAAATAAAAGAAAAAATAGCGCTTCAAAGATACAATGTATCAGATGTGATAAGAATAGTATAAAGTATAAAGATTTTATGGTCTGCGGCAATAATTTTTTTTATTGAACGATAAATAGATAATCTGTGAATTAAAATATTTAAAGTAAGATGATAGGAACTTAAAGAATTGGTAATGCTCAATTCCTATCGTTATTCAATGACCTGAAATTTGAGCACATAACATTTCGTTTGAGATGGACTGGGCAGGTCATGCCGCTTTTCGAAAGGCGATATTTGACCGATAGTTTTTACCTTTATCAGAGTTTTTCGGTTATCGTTGCCCAGCCACTCAGCTTTACGTTATGCCCCATCAATATAATCCGCTTGACATATTACCTTTTCCGTAATATTATTTGTTCATGATTAAATCATTTTCCTGCCGAGATACTGAAAAACTATTTAATGACAAACGAGTGAGACAATTCCAATCTTTTGAACGGCAGGCAAGAAAGCGGTTAATGGTTTTGCATGCTGCTCCAAGTATGGATGCCTTAATGCTAAATCCAGGAAACAAATTCCATGCCTTGGGGGGAGACAAAAAGGGGCAATATGCTATCAGTATTAACAAGCAATGGCGTGTTTGTTTCGAGTGGCATGACAATAATGCTTATCACGCTGAAATTGTAGATTATCATTGAGGTGTAAAGATGAATGTAAAAAAATTACTTGATCCTATTACCCCGGGTGAAATTTTGCGGGAAGATTTTATGGAACCGATGGGTCTTAGTATAAATAAACTTGCACGAGATCTTGTTGTTCCGCCCAATAGGATAAGCGGAATCGTTAATGGTAAACGTGCTATTACAGCAGATACCGCTTTAAGGTTGCAACGTTACTTTAAAATTGAGGCACAATTTTGGCTGAATCTCCAGTCTGAACATGACTTAAGAATAATTAAACGCAAAATTTGGTCTGATATTAAATGTCGCATCTTACCGGTGCAGGATATGCAAGTATAATGGACCCCATAATTCGAACCAGTTGTTAAGTTACATACCAAGTGATACAACATCTGCAAAATGAAAAAAATAAGGGGGACCATGAAAAAAAGTTACAGTGGA
>JAJSZP010000219.1 GCA_030262775.1 Deltaproteobacteria bacterium
CCTTGGATTCGTCGGCAGTATCCGTCTTCGCCGACTTTTCCGGCAGCGGGGGTAACGATTTCCTTTTTGGGAGGAAAATGACCAAGACCCTCCACTGGTCCATCCCTTGGTCTGACCTCATGATGACGATGTTTATCCTTTTTGCCGTAATGTACGTCTACAATGCCGCTTTCAAAGACGTGCCTTCGACTGAAATTGTTTCAGAGCAAGCCGATCCGGCAATGACTGTTCCGGTGACTATCGATGAGACACAGTGGGAACCCGGGGGAGATGCGATCCGGAAAATATACGATCTGAGCAAGGAAACGTTGGGTGTCGAAGAGTTACGTTCATTCGCTTCAGTAGACTTGGTCCAGGACAAAGCTGTACGAATTATTCTCACGGGAGATCTCCTTTTCGACGCAGGAAAGGCGGAGCTCAGAGAAGAAGCCAAGGCATCTCTCAGAAAAATCGCGGGCATTCTCCAAAAGACGCCTTACATGGTGAATCTGGTAGGACACACGGATGATTTACCTATCCAGACGGAACGGTTCCCTTCCAACTGGGAACTTTCAACGATGCGAGCCTGTCAGGTAGCACGATTTCTCATCGAAGATAGGCATATCCCGGCAGAAAAGTTTTTTATCAGCGGACACGCCTTCTATCAACCTATTAAAGCGAATCATGGGGCGAAAAATCGTGCAGCAAACAGGCGTGTCGAGATCATCATGACCAAAGAAAGACCTTACGCCGTTCCTGACAGCTCGGGAAAGAGTGAGTTCATTACAGAAAGTCTTTTTTGACAATACCCCAATTTCGCAAAACTTAATGAAGTCTGTAGTTCTGTATTATAAGGAAGGAGTAAAAAGTTGGAACAAAGAACAGTTATTGGATTAGGTGTTTGTACCCTCTTTCTTGCATTTGGATTTGCCGTCAACGGCAATGTGGGACTCTTTTTCAATATTGCCGCTCTCTTTATTGTATTAGGCGGCACATTCGGAGCGGCCCTTCTCAGTTTCAGGACAGAGCGCCTTTCCATTGTCTTTAAGGTCCTGCTTGCTTCCTACCGAACCAGAACAAAAACCCCCGAAGAGATCGTGGAAATCCTCGTAGACCTTTCTGTAAAGAGCAAACTCAAGGGGATTCTCTCCCTCCAGGAGGATGAAGATGAAACGTCTATCATGTTCCTGAGACAGGCCCTCGGATTTCTGGTAGACGGCTACACAAAGGCCCAGATCAAGGAGATTCTGAATACGGAAATGTACTTTTTCAAACTACGGAGGGAGAAATCCGAACGTGTTCTCAGAACACTTGCAGAGACATGTCCTTCTTTCGGGCTCGTCGGCAGTGTGGTAGGGCTCATCGGCATGCTTGCCAGCGCGGGTGATATCTCGCTGATCCTCGCTACGATCCCGATTGCCCTTACCTCTACTCTGTACGGGGTGGTCTTTGCGAATTTATTTTTCCTTCCCTTTGCAGCACATCTGCGCGAAAGGACAGACCACGAATTGCTCCTCCAGAAAATCATCCTCGATGGGGTAATTGCCATTGAAAGCGAGTTGAACCCCAGGGTCCTTGAAATGACATTGAAAGCCTTTTTAACCCCCTCATCTCGTGAGGGACGAATCATCTCTGCAAAACGTATTCAAGAACGATTTAAGATTAAGCCCGAAGTCGTTAACCCAAGTCCCACGGGAAGCCGCATTCCAGTGGCCGGCTGTCATCAAAATCCTTATAGGCAGGCGGCATAATAGGCAACCGGATGATCAGCCGGTATATAATCCGGAGAAAGGATATAAGCCTTGCATCGTTTTTAATGCAACGCAAGGCTTACAATGATCACATGCGTACAAAGCATATTTCAGAGCAATTTCTTTGTACTTGTTGAATTACATTGGTTTGAGGATGAATAAGCTCAATTCCTCTGTCCTTTGTTATGCAGATATTAAGAGCATGGTTGTCGCTGGTTGGTCCTTTGCACCACACTTGTCCAAATGCCCATGGCAAACATTCTTCTTTTGATAGCTTTTGCTCTATCATCTGGTTGTATCGTTCTTTGACAACAAAAGAATGAAGAAGAAGGGCAAAATCATCACAATCAAACATCTGATTACAATCGTCCAGGATATGGTATGTATGCACAAAAGAATTCACTCCTGAATCCATAACTAACTTCCACACTTCATTATTTGATGGCATCATATACCATGTATCAGAAATCTTGATATTGTTGGAATTAATTTCCGGCCAAGCCTCTTGCAATCTCGACTTTATTTCAGCCCCACTAATCTTTTGAACACCATCCTTATTATGCTTGCTGCCATGATAAGTGGCAGCGCATCCCTGTATAGACATTAATAGAAGAATTACGAAAACTGAAATTGTTAAGCATTTAGTTTTTTCCTTCATGGTTTGCCTCGTTAGCATAAGAGGCAACCCGGCTGTCTTTTAAATTAAGATCCGTGGCTTTCCGTCTCTACCTCACGATAGATTTGGCATTTTCTGTTTATGTTTTTTTAATATTTTAATTCTGTAGTTCTTTAAGTTCATGTTTTGATGTTTTTAACTGCAACTCGCATGCCGGTTTTTATAACATATTGATTTTGCACACTATTTTTCAACAACCAGTTTATACTGCTTACACGGAATGATGGAGTATTGGAAAATCTGGGTATAAAGTCCGCCGTAGCGGAGAGAGCTATAAAAAATTGTTCCAAGATAGAACAACACACTGTACCGAAATAGAACAATCTGCTGTCTATTCAAGGTTCAGAGTTAAAAGGTTCAGGGGTTCAGGGTTCACCGAAAACCTAATCCGCTGATTACACTGTAAAAAGTCCTGAAATATAATTGCGCTCAAAAAGCTATCGTAATCAACCCCTTTCAGCTTTCGGCTTCAGGCTTTCAGCTCTTATGCAACGTAGCAGGTAGGGCATTTTCAGCGGAATCAGCTGTTGATTTGTGAGTTCT
>JAJSZP010000220.1 GCA_030262775.1 Deltaproteobacteria bacterium
AGGGTGATGTATTTACGGAAGATGTAATAGATATGTGGATAGAATACAAGACAGAGAACGAGGTAAATCCAGTAAAACTTCGCCCCCATCCGCATGAGTTCTTTCTGTATTTTGATATATAGTACCTGAACGAAAACCTCGATTTCTTGTAGTTTGTTGGGTTTCGTGCCTCAACCCAATCTACAAAAAGCAATCACTTGGAAAAAACTTAATTTAGGGCGAAACCCAACAAATCGATTTAATAGCTTTTCGTTAAGCCACTAGTTATGAGGTTATTGCTGAATGAGGGTGTCTTTTATAGACTTTCAGATAATTAATTTCACAAGGCCAGAACGAGGAAGGCGTATTAGTTATACGTCGACGACTGATAACACAGTGAAATTAATTATCTGAAAGTCTATAGCGGAATTTATGATAGTCAATGCCGTACCTCTGTGCCTTGTAGCTGAATTTACGGGGAGTTGTATTTAGTGTTTTTGCTGCCATTGCGCTGTTCCCCTTAGCATTTTTAAGGGCATCAATTATCATTTCTTTTTCAAGATTTGCTACAGCATCTTCAAGAGATTGAGCCGGCAGGGTGTCTGATTCCGCTCCGGTCTGCAGAGTCGGAGGAAGATAATAACTGTGTATTACTCCCTCTTCGCATAAAAGTACAGCCCGTTCGATGCAGTTCTCAAGCTCCCTGACATTCCCCGGCCAGTGATAATCCATAAGCATGTCAATAGCGGGTGTGGAAAACCTTTTGATGTTTTTGTTATTCTCCTTTGCATATTTTTTAAGAAAGTGGTCGCTCAAAAGCAAAATGTCTGTTTTTCGTTCCCTTAAAGGGGGTATATAGATGGGGAAAACGTTAAGTCGATAATAAAGGTCATCCCTGAAAGCCTCTTCTTCTATAGCCTTTTCCAGGTTTTTATTGGTAGCTGCCAGTATGCGTACATCTGACTTTATGGTTTTATATCCCCCAACGCGTTCAAATTCTTTTTCTTGTAATATGCGCATAAGCTTTACCTGAACGTCAATGCCTATAGATCCTATTTCATCCAGAAATATTGTTCCTTTATTAGCCAGCTCGAATTTGCCCAGCTTTTGTTTAATAGCGCCGGTAAAGGCTCCTTTTTCATGCCCGAAAAGCTCGCTTTCTATAAGGTTTGAAGGAAGTGCCGCACAGTTTACTTTAACAAATGGTTTTTTAGATCTGTTGCTGTTATAATGTATGGAGTTTGCCACAAGCTCTTTGCCGGTTCCGCTTTCTCCTCGAATCAATACAGTTGCATTACTCTTGCAAACCTGAGTGATCATCTGAAAGACTTCTCTCATCTTGTTGCTGTTTCCGATAATATCAGTAATTTGGTATTTCTTTTTCAGTTCGTTTCTAAGTCTTGTATTTTCTTCTCTAAGTTGTTCCTTTTCAAGATGGATTATTTCCAGATTAACTACATGCCTTGCAATCATCGTGGCTATTACGGAAATAAGTTTTTTACCTTCCTCTAAAGAATAATTTTCGTCATATGTTTTGTCTACGCTGATAGCTCCTATAATCTGGCCGCCCTTTGTTACCGGTACACATATGAACGAAAGCTCATTGCCATGTTTTGACTTTCTGGAAGCAGTACGGTCAAGAAAGAGAGGCTCCTCGCTTATCTTGGGTATTGCTATGGCTTTGCCGGTTTCAATTACCCTGCCTGTGATGCCCTCACCCAATTTGTATTTTCCACTTTTTATGGCGGCCCTGGAAAGGCCGTGAGCAACCTCTATATTTATCTCATTACGCAGTGGATTAAGAATAGTAATGGTTCCACGGATCATATCCATTGAGTCAGACAGAATATCTAAAACCTTATATAAAGATTTTTTAAGATCCAGGTGCTCATTCAGGTTTTTGCTGATTTCATAAAGCAGGGTAACGTCTTCTATTCGTTTCATGGCACACATTTTCCCTTCCAAAATTAATGGTTTCGTAAAAAACTTTTATTTTGCTCAAAGGCATTCGCAAAATCTACAAACATGTCATTTTAGCCTATCCTATCTACAACTTTGTAATATATATACATCAACCCAACATATTTGCAACAAAATAATAGTTATCCTTATTGTATCCTATGTATAAATATTTAGTAATTAAGAATAGTTAACCTAATATAACGCTGCTATCGGCGAAGTGGCACGTCCTTTGCTTTATCATTTACGCAAACAATTACAAGTTTGACCAAAAGAAGAGCGCTAAATGAAAAAAATCGAAGTAATTATTAAACCATTTAAACTGGACGAAGCAAAGGACACGCTGAACGATATCGGTGTGTCGGGCATGACTATCTGTGAGGTCAAGGGATTCGGGCGACAGCGTGGGCACAAAGAGATCTATCGCGGTGCTGAATACCAGGTGGATTTTATACCAAAGATGAAGATCGTTGTTGTGGTTGATTTATCCATGGCAGATAAAGTTGTGGCTACTATTGCTGAAAAGGCTCATACGGGCAAGATCGGTGACGGCAAAATCTTTGTATCGCCACTGGATAAAGTAATCCGCATCAGAACCGGTGAAACTGACAAGGATGCTATTTAATAATAACAGTTCACGGTTGTCAGTTTACAGTTAACAGTTTTATGTTTTGAGGCTACCAATGTAAGGCGAGACAGCCTGTTTTGATCAACCGTAAACCGTGAACTGTTACAAGATTACTAAGGAGGTTAACAATTATGAAAACTCTTATACTGAGTTTACTTTTAACAGTGAGCAACCTTTCCATTGCCTGGGCCGGGGATGGGGCAATCACACCGGAATCAAATAAAACAGCTATTGATTTGGTGCAGGCCCATGCTGATTATGTATGGACTTTAGTTGCAGCGGCGCTTGTCTTTTTCATGCAGGCTGGTTTTGCCCTGGTTGAGGCAGGATTTACGCGAGCTAAAAATGCTGTGAACATAATGATGAAAAATCTCATGGATTT
>JAJSZP010000221.1 GCA_030262775.1 Deltaproteobacteria bacterium
GGAAACGGTTTTGAAGGATACCTGATTCGAGAGTTTTATTTAAAAATTACTGGTGGCAACAAAAAAAGATAGTGGATGGGCTTGTTTTTTGGGATCTTTCAAAGTCAGGTATTAGCTTTAAGTAAATTAAATACTAATATTGACATGCCTTTTATTATTGTTGAACTGTAAATATATACAGTTTCGATTTAACATGTGATGAAAAGTCAATTAAGTCTTTTCTTAACTACGAATTGATTTGCAGTTATCAAATGATGAATCTATAAATTTTACGTTATATACCCGGGATCAATAATCAACTTATTCCGACTCAATTATTAAAGCAAATAATGGATTATTAATAGCAGTCACTGTGCCTGCTGGCAAAGATAGAATTAAAGCAATGATAATGCAAATCTGATATTTTTGTCCCAAAGCCTACAGGATTGATAGTTTTATATACAGTGTAAAAAGTATTATTAACTCACTTTCCACAGGTATTTTCTCAAACATAATATTTTTCACATTCTTTTCTTAGCAGCTTTTAAGCTTTGTATAGTTCAATAATCCACCGACCAAAATTATCTTACGCTGTCTCGATGATATATCCAGACTCCATTCGATTGTCGCAGACCCTGCTTGAACAGGTATAATAACAGCACCGCTGCTAATAAGTTCCTTAATTCCCTTGCATTCAAGCACATCTCCTTGTTGTAAGAACCCAAAGCTCTCAGGATCATTGAATTCAAGCGGCAGTATACCGAAATTAACCGGATTAGCCTTATATATCATGGCAAATGATCTAACAATAACTGCTTTAATCTCAAGATATAAAGGCGCAAGAGCGGCATGTTCCCTGCAGGACACCTGCCTGTAGCATATTATGATCTAAATAGCTGACAGATAGCCCGGTATGGTCAATATGTGTTTTTTTAGATGCGCTCGACATATTTCCACATTAAATAGATGATAAACATAATAAGATATCCAAAATGTATAATATATAGATTATGCATATTCAATAAGTCTGTTATTACACAGATGATAAGCCAGATAGTATAACTCACAAAAATACTTTTCATAGCTATGATATCTTTTGTTTTTTCAATTCCACCTATTATATTACTATAAAATAAATAATGTCCAGCAATGATGAAGAAGGGAATTAAACCAGCACGAAACCATGAGAAAGCTTGACTTGAAATTTTTACTATTTCTGTGTCATGAACAATAATTGATTCACCAAGAAAATAAAATCCCATCTTAGTAATTAGAATAATCCAAATAAAAACAAGAAATAATCCAAAAATAATTCCTATTCCTTTTTGAACAATCTTCTGTAAATTTTTCATTGATAATACTCCAAAAAAAATAGGGAAATCCTTATGGGTTCCCTATATCTTCAGCATCCCAGAGTGTATATTCAGCAATCCTAAAGTATTCTGGTAGACGAATTAAGTATGGTGGTACAGGAACAAAAATTTTGTCCCAATCATCTGCATACCAGAACCATATACATCCACATTCATCCTGGAGAGCGTTACTAGTATGACCACTTAAAACCGATCCTAAAACTGCTCCAGCCGCTGCTCCAGCAACGTTTCCTAGATAAGCACCAATTGCAGCACCTGCAGCAATTGGTCCTAATTCAGCAATAGTTTTTGAAGTATAGTCAGCAATGTGATAATGAGTGAGTTCATCGCCAGATAAGGAGCATTCATCCCACGGTTCAATTCCATAATATGAATAATCCGGATGCTGGTATTTTATTCCATAACCCTGGGTAAAATTAACATTATCCCACCAGTAATTACTTGTTTCTGCACTATATGGTATTATTGATTCTCCTGTTGATTTGACTTCGAGTACGTCAGCAGTTTTATGTGGTTCGAGAGGATCGTAATCTGTAGTAAAAGTATTAGCCAGCTTTCCCTCATAGTAAACTTCTGTGGTAAAAGTGTCCGCATCTTTTGAAATTTTATAATTCAGTGTTTTCTTTTCCTGGGTTTTCAGATTTTCAATATCCAGCACAGCTTCTGTATGTTTCTGATCGGATTGCGATGTTATTAATATATCTCCGACCTGAACTATTGTAGATGTATTTGTATTTTCTATTATTTCAACTTTTTTAGGCGAGTCGATTTTCACTACTTGTCCTTTTTTTTCATCCGAAACTTCCATTGGTTTGGAAGCACTTATGGCTGGCATAAACGCCATGCTCAGTAGCAACATTATCATAAATAATGCACCTATTTGAATTCTTTTATTTTTTTTCATATTTTTTTTCATATTTTTTTTCAAATTTTTTCTTCCTATTGTTTTATTTCTATCTGGCATGCTATTAGCTTTAAGTAAATTAAATACTAATATTGACATGCCTTTTATTATTGTTGAACTGTAAATATATACAGGTTAGATTTAACATGTGATGAAAAGTCTATTAAGTCTTTCCTTAACTACGAATTGATTTGCAGTTATCAAATGATAAATCTATAAATTTTACGTTATATACCTGGAATCAATAATCAACTTATTCCGACTCAATTATTAAAGCAAATAATGGATTATTAATAGCAGTCACTGTGCCTGCTGGCAAAGATAGAATTAAAGCAATGATAATGCAAATCTGATATTTTTGTCCCAAAGCCTACAGGATTGATAGTTTTATATACAGTGTAAAAAGTATTATTAACTCACTTTCCACAGGTATTTTCTCAAACATAATATTTTTCACATTCTTTTCTTAGCAGCTTTTAAGCCTTGTATAATTCAACAGCCCCCCGGCCAGAATTATCTCACGCTGTCTCGATGATATATCCAGTCTACATTCAATTGTCGAAGACCCTGCTTGAACAGGTATAATAACAGCACCGCTGCTAATAAGTTCCTTAATTCCCTTACATTCAAGCACATCTCCTTGTTGTAAGGACCCAAAGCTTTCAGGATCATT
>JAJSZP010000222.1 GCA_030262775.1 Deltaproteobacteria bacterium
TGTAAAAACGCTTGAAAACCAAATCGACCAGCTCGTCTACAAACTCTATGACCTGACCCCCCGAAGAGATAGAGATAGTCGAGGGGTTCAATGAAGGAAAATGAGATGGATTCGGAAAAGTCATTAATCGTCTTTCAGGATAAGAAAATAAGAAGAGTTTGGCATAATGAAGAATGGTTTTTTTCTGTTGTCGATATAGCTGCAGTTCTGACTGAGCAGGGTGATGCTCAAAAAGCAAGAAAATACTGGAATAAACTAAGCCAAAGGCTAAGAGAAGAGGGTAGCGAAGTGGTGACAAATTGTCACCGGTTGAAATTGCCTGCTGAAGATGGCAAACTAAGGAAAACTGACTGTGCGAACACTAAAACAATACTTAGGATAATCCAGTCAATACCTTCCCCTAAAGCAGAACCATTTAAACGATGGCTTGCTCATGTCGGTTTTGAAAGGATCAGGGAAATAGAAGATCCTGAACTTGCACAGGAGCGCATGAAAGAGATCTACGAGCAGAAAGGTTACTCAAAATCATGGATAGACAAGCGACTGCGGGGTATTGCCGTAAGACAGGACCTGACGGACGAATGGCAGAAACGGGGGATAAATGAACATATCGAATTTGCAATACTCACTGCCGAAATTTCAAAAGCCAGTTTCGGATTAACGCCTTCTGAATATAAAAAGCTCAAGGTCTTAAAAAACGAAAATCTCAGAGACCACATGACTGATTTGGAGCTCATTTTTTCAATGCTTGGGGAAGCATCCACAAGTGAGATTGAACGAACACGAAATCCTGAAACATTTAATGAGCACAAAAAAGCATCAAAGGATGGAGGTACGATTGCAAAAAACGCCCGTCTGGAACTGGAGTAAAAAACAAAACAGAATGTAATAACGGGTGAAAATTATCTGAACGAACCTGAAAAGAAAAAACAGATTGAGATGAAATAAAAGTAAAAGGTGCGGTGCATATTATGAGAAATGAGCAAATGCAAACAAATCGACCAGATCGTCTACAAACTCTACGACCTGACCCCAAAAAAGAGATCGCAATCGTTGAGAATTTCAATAAAGGGAAGTAAAATAAATCAAAAAGAAGGTTACATAAATGGATGAACAAATAATCGAAATACGAGAGAAAATCCTCAATGCACTCAAGCAGAATGATGTTAAACGTGCATCCCTTTTTGGTTCAGTTGTAAGAGGAGAATTGACTGATGAAAGCGACATAGATATTCTAGTTGAATTCAAAGGGAGAAAAAGCCTGCTTGACCTTGTAGGCTTAAAATTAGAACTCGAAGAGATGCTGAAAAGGAAGGTTGATATCCTTACATACAATTCTCTACATCCTCTTTTAAAGGACAGGATACTTCGCGAACAGGAAGTGATACTATGAAAAAAGATTCCGAAGTATTCATTGAACATATTTTAGAGAGTATTGAACTTATTGAAAACTATACAGCAAATAAAACTTTCAGCGATTTTATTGAATCTGCTCAACTTCAGGATTCGATTATTCGCAGAATAGAAATAATAGGGGAAGCTGTCAAGAATTTACCTGCCGAGGTTAAGAACAATTATCCTGATGTTCCATGGAAAAAGATAGCAGGCATGAGAGATGTTCTTATCCATAAATACTTCGGAATTGATCTGGAGTTGACATGGCAAGTAGTGCAAAAGGACATTCCATATCTAAAAAAAGAAAACTTGAAAATAAAACAGGATTTGAAAACCAAACCGACCAGTTCGTCCACAAACTCTACGACCTGACCCCCAAAGAGAAGAGATTGTCGAGGGGTTCAATGAGGGGGAAAGAGATGGATTCAGAAAAGTCATTAATCGTCTTTTAGAATAATAAGATAAGAAGAATATGGCACGATGATGAGTGGAACTATTCAGTTTCAGACATTTTTGCAGTCCTTACAGACAGCAACGATGAACTTGCACTGGAGAAAACTAAAGTAAAGAGAAACATAACTTTACGCCATCAGTGAGTGTCAATGTTTAATAAAAATATTTGTTTTCAAAGTATACCTGCGGAATATAAGTTGTAACTTACGCAACCCTCTTTGCCAGTTAAGCAGAAACTATATTGCCTATAACTGATTTCTATATTATGAGGTGTAGCATAATATGTGTTTTGTTGATTCAAGCGCTGCCGATAGCGTGGACCTGAGCGCTGCTGCCATGACAAGGTATGAATGCAGTGCATGTGGGAACAGATTCAAAGGTATGGGAAAAAAGCTATCCTGTCCTACATGCCAGTCATCAGACCTAAAAAAACTGGATTAAGATATGCAGATTGAATCCATAGAATTGGAAAACGGTACGGCACTGGGCCTGAAGATTGATATGGAGCATGCGCCGCTACTGGTCATAAGGGCACCCAGGGGTTTTGTAATGTGCGGATACCTGGATATATCCATGGCAGAACGACTGGAAGACGTAGCCGTGAAGGTGACTGGTGTCAGGAATTTCGAGGAAGTGCTGGCATCCGGTGTGGTGGAGGCTACTAAGGCAGCGTTTGATCTGGGAATTGAAGTGGGGATGCCTGCCAAGCAGGCCCTTGAGCGCATGTTTTAGTAACCCTAACCCGGCTTATTCAGAGAATATAAGACTTATTATATTTACAAATAATTATATGGTACTAACATATAGCTATCACCCATTGGCAAATCAACTTTTTCATTATTTTCCATATTTTTCAGGCCTTTTTGAGCTATCCGACAAATACTAAACTTCGCTAGCATAAATCGACTCATAAAACAAAACACTATCAAAATAAACACCAAACCCAAACCCTCCATAAATATTAATATCCTATAAAACAATATTCATAACCTGGAGGTAAAAACAATATGGCATTCACTCTTACCATTATCATCATTCTGATCGGCATTT
>JAJSZP010000223.1 GCA_030262775.1 Deltaproteobacteria bacterium
TTTTTTCGCTGTCAAAATAAGTTGCGTCGTTGTCATACGTCAATTCTTTTTCTTCTGCTTCTTTTATGACTTTTATCATCAACTCTTCATTGCTTTTTTTTAATTGATCGCCGCTTTCGTTAACTTTCAATAGTTCCCGTAATGTATCCGGAGATATTATTTTATCCACATCAAGGTTTTGGCATAATCCCGTATCTGCACGCAATACCTCTATATCTTCAATTCTGTCTCCGCCGGCTATCAACATGAGCGTGCCTTCCAGTATTTTACGACTGCCTGCAATTGCTCTGTGACCAATTGCATTATTGGGGAAATGGTTGTCTATTATTTCTTCTACTCCATAGTATCCGGTCAGTGAAAAATATCCCTAAACATACTATAAATTTGCGAGAAGACCACGAGCCCTCTCCCCTGCGTTTTTTATCTGGGGAGAGGGTTGGGTGAGGGGAACCTTAGTGAATATTTATAATAAAGCGCTGCGCTGGAATATGATTAATGCTGAAAAAAATACTGTAGTTTCAATTGCGAGGCATCGGACAGCCTGTCTTGAATCAATCAGGCTAAAAATTGTATAAAGGACGTGGCAGGAGAGAAGCTTTAACTGATAACTTTCGATTTTTCTTTTCTATTGCATTAAGTATGTTCTCAAAAGATTGATCAGCAGCTTGTTTGTGTTGACGTTTATCCAAAGTATGAAGGACAGACATCAAGACCGAACGCATGTGTGCGCTTGAAATAGATTGACTTCCAAAGCTTAGTTTACGGGAAATGACAGTACGCCGAATATCACGTTCTGCTTGATTATTTTCAGCAGGAATACGGCGATCCTTTGTCCAATGAAATAATTGTTTTTTCTGATTGAGAAAAATATCCTGTATATGAGCAATCGCCGGATGCCTGGAATCATGATTAGCCGCACGCATAATCTTTCTTTTCAGCGACTTAGCCTTGACGTAATAGAGTTCATCATTGATAGGTTGATTCCGAAGTTTCATGGCTTCAGATAGAAGTGGCGCAACTATCCCTTGGAACTTAGAAATTTCTTGATTATCAGGAAAGTCTTTTTCCAGTTGTTTGACATCACGCAACAAATGAGCAAAACAGAATTGTCTGGGTGGATCAATAGCATTGTATCCTCCATAGCGATCAACCACGACAACATCATTACCATTGGACTTGCCGATCATGTTTCTGGCAATTTCTCCTTTCCGGCTGGCAGCAAAATGAAATAAAACTGTTTGCAGGGTACAAAATATCCAGGCCCAAGCATTTTTACCCGCAATACGCCAACTTGTTTCATCTGCATGTTTTACCCGGGAAGCACGGTAATCTGTCATGATTTTTTGGTAAATCCTCTCCAGCGCTTGCCCCAGACGATAAAAATTATGGATTAAGCTGCCATGACGCAATCCGAAAATCTTGCTCAGGCGACGCAAGGGGATACCATGCTGGTAATATAACATTGCGATATTGCTTAACAGGGTATTACTGTATAGATTCTTAGGCATTACATTTTGTGCTTGGGCTTTCACTCGGAAATTACACACCGGGCATTTCATTTCCACTAGTAGCTGTACTAGCCGTATAATTTTCAAAGGCGGCATATCCAATACGCCACGTTCGTGCATCTGATGTTCATGCAATTCGCCATGCCCATGCGGGCACACTTTGATTTCCGGATAAACCTTTACAACCTGATCGGCATTTTCTTTGGTAATTCGTTGACGTCCATGACCTTTATGCCCCGGCTTGGCGCCCGGTTTTTTCTTGGGCTTATCCGGAGATTGGTTGGGTTTGACAGGAATTTTTGAAGACGATGTGTTTGCTCCAAAATAACCTTGTTTGGTTTTTTTCTGATAGTGTCTTAGCTGTTGTTGGAGGCGGATGTTTTCTTCAGTAAGCTCATCTATCCGGCGTTGTTTTTCAAAGCAACTTTCACATACCATAGAGCGCCTCACGGAAATTGTTGTGTAAAGGATAACCAAAAACCATTTTTATACTTCTGGTTGGTTTATTGGTATGATCATTTTTTCCTCGACCTGTCGTTTGTCCAAGATAAATCCAATTGGCAGCTTTATAACAAGTTCCGGCAAATCCTTGTGAAGGATCAACAAAAGTTTCCAACCAGTAAATTGGATGATGATAACGTTTTTCCCAATCTGCTGAAATACGACGGGCTATGCTGCCGAGCAAATAGGACGCTAAGTTTTTTACTCGTATCCAGGGCAAGATTAAAAAGCGGGTATTGACAATCACTTTATGTAAATGATCAATCCGCTCTGCTTGATTCCACCCTAAATACTGATCACGACTTCCAATATGACGAGGAGCGCTGCTCCAGCCCATTGCGCCTATAGGTGTTTTGTCCTTGAAAAATAAATACTCTACATGTTCGCCCACCGGGCGAGTGTAGTGTAAATAGTGATGATGTTCTATCAAGCTACGATACATCTTTTGTTGAGTCCGATTCTGAATGCATACAATTTCGATTGGTTTGAGCATTGACAATTTATTTTCCACCGGTGTTTGATCAATTTCTATCAAATCAGGTCTACGGTTTTTCTGACTCCAATATGGTGGACGAGCTTTGGGTGGCGGGAGTTCAACCAGACCGGCTTCTTCTAATCGCAACAATAAACAACGACATGTCATATCCTGTAATCTGCCATTGATTTGATGCCATTCCAATCGACGGCATATTTCTTTGGATAGAAACCAGCGACTGGCTGTTTTGTAGTTATCTAAAACTTTTTTGATCTCTACCAGTTCTTGCTCTTTTATGTCTCTGCCACGATAGCGAAATATTGTTTCCATATCTATTTATTTAACATATTCAGCAACAGTGCGCAAGGTTTTTTTTGAAATTAAGGT
>JAJSZP010000224.1 GCA_030262775.1 Deltaproteobacteria bacterium
CCTGTAATTGTGAATTTATTTTTTCCCTTGCAGATAAAAGTTCATCCAGCTCTGCCTGGCCGCACACACTTCTTAAGGTTGTCTGTGCAAGTTGAGACATTGCATAATTGTAGTTTTCAACCTCAACTATGGCTTTTATTGGATCAATTACCCTGAAATAGATGACCGCATTCACTTTTACAGAAACATTATCCTTTGTAATAACGTCCTGAGGATCTACATCCATGGCCACAAGGCGCATGCTCACTTTCAGTATTTTATCAATGACCGGAATCAATATTATCAATCCTGGTCCCTTTGCCTTTATAACACGCCCCAGCCTGAATATCACCCCGCGTTCATACTCATTCAAGATCCGTATTGCCGAGGTTAGAAAAAAAACAACAAGTATTGTTATAGTTATTGCAGTATACATTTTATCTCCTTTGTTGAACTTTTTAAATACTTTTCAAATAGATAGGCTGAAGCTACCTTTAGCCTATCCACCTAAACCAGCTCCACCTCTAATACAAGGTTGACAACCTTTACCACCCTAACCTTTGCACCCTGTTCTATTATATCCTTTGAGGTCGCATTCCACAGTTCGCCATGAACAAATACTTTGCCTTCCGTCTTAATGTCTGTTTTCGCCACCCCTATTTCTCCGATAAGTCCTTTTGCACCTGTCTTTGGTTGTGTGACCTGCGCTTTAAAAGCAATACCGGCAACTGCAACAAAAAAAGCTGAAACCGTAAGCACGGTTGGCACAAATACCGTCCATGATAGTCTTAGCCCGGGAGCGCTGCTTTCAAACAACATAATGGACCCGAGCAGAAGTGAGGCAATACCTGCTATACTTAGAAGGCCATAACTTATAATTTTCATCTCCATTATGAACAGAATTACAGAAAGTATGATAAGAAGAAAGCCGGCATAGTTAACTGAGAGGGTCTGAAATGCAAAAAAAGCTAAAATTAACGAAATTGCGCCAATTACTCCTGGGAAGATAGCACCCGGTTGAGACAGTTCAAAATAAAGTCCGGCAAGACCTATCATCATAAGGATATACGCAATATTGGGATCGCTTATGGTTTTTAATATCTTTGTCCTTAAGGTTTCTTCCAAAATTATCTTATTTGCATTGTCGAGCTTTAATATCCATTTGTTTTCTATTCTGCGGCCGTTTATCTTATTTATCAAATCATCCAGGTCGTTCGCTATAATATCTATTACATTTTTTTTCAGGGCCTCGGTTTCAGTAACAGAAACACTCTCACGTATAGCCTTTTCAACCCAAACAGCGTTTCTCCCACGCTTTTCAGCAACACTTTTCGCATGAGCAACCATATCGTTTATTACCTTTTCAGACATGGTTCCTCCAATTTCTTTACCACCTGCCCCTACCGGATGCGCAGCCCCGATATTTGTTCCAGGAGCCATAGCAGCTATATCTGCCGACATGGTTATCATAACGCCTGCTGAGGCGGCTCTTGCCCCACTTGGGGAAACATAAACAACGACCGGCACCTTGCTCCCAAGTATAGCCATTACGATTTTTCTCATAGATTCGGCAAGACCGCCAGGCGTATCAATCTCAATAATAATGCAGGAAGCATTATGTTCCGATGCCTTTTGAATTCCGCCTGTTATATAATCAACCACGCCTGGATTTATAGAACTTGATATTTTAGCTATATAAACATCATTCTGGTCCGGAAAACAGTTCTCAGGATTAAATGACAGAAAAAACAAAAGAGTAACAATAAAAAATTTGCATTTTATAAAGCGCATTTCTTTATCAGCCCCCTATCTCATTCATTAACATTTTCATATCTTCCCAAACATCACGTTTTTTATCAGGATTTCTAAGAAGATATGCAGGATGATAGGTAGGTAACACCCTTATACCACTGTATTTATGAAAATTGCCTCTGAGCCTTGAAATGGGTTCTTTTGTTTTTAAGAGTGTCTGAGCTGCAAAAGTTCCAAGCGCGCAAATAAAATCAGGCTTTAATACCGCTATCTGCCGCTTTAAAAAAGGTGAACAGGCAACTATTTCGTCAGGCAGAGGATTCCTGTTCTTCGGAGGCCGACATTTTATTATATTGCAGATATAAACCTGCTCTCTTGTTAATTTTATAGACTGAATTATCTTAGTCAAAAGCTGACCTGCAGCGCCGATAAAAGGCTTGCCCCTTTGGTCCTCCTCATATCCGGGCCCTTCGCCAACAAATACAAGCTTTGCGCTTGGATTGCCCTCACCAAAGACAATATTCCTGCGACCGTCACAAAGCCTGCACCGGCGGCAGTCGCCCAGGTCTGTCCGAATTGATTCCAGTGTCTCATGTAAAAAGGCTTCTTTGCTTTCCCAGTTTTTAATAATATCAAGGCTCTTTTTTGAGCAATCAAACCCCCGGCATCCTGATGCGGCTAAAAATTCAAGATGGTTTTTAATTCCCTCTATTGCTGAATTAAAAGCTTTAGTATTCACTTTTCCAAATGATTCCTTTAAGATATCCCCCAAGCAAAAATTAAGTTCAAGTACCCTGTCAACTTATAAACTAATGTCCCTGAAGCCTTTAGGGGTTATCGCGTAGCTGCTCTATGGCTATTTCGACAATCGCCCGTGCTACGAAAAGACTGCTCACGTCGTAAAGATCAGTAATATAACCCTCTGCATCGACCAGCGAAATATCTCCTGTTCGGCAAGCCTTGACCACTATCCCCAGTGAACCCACTGGTTTTAGGTTCATGCGCTTAGCTGCCTCGCGTACAGCGAGATCATCGGTCAATAGAACCGAAACCCCTGTCTCCTTACACACATACAGACA
>JAJSZP010000225.1 GCA_030262775.1 Deltaproteobacteria bacterium
TGACGCTGTTGCTGAAATTGAGAGTTGAGTTCTTCCAGGAGATCTTCAATATTTCTTTCAGCCGCCTGCATGGATGCAAGACGTCCGGCATTTTCGCTGGCCAGAGACTCGGCAAAAGCGCGATAGAGGGACACAAAGAGGTATTGTTGAATCAATGAAGAAAACAGCCGGTTCCAATCCATAGTAAAGACAGGGATTGCGCGTGATGGCCAGGGTTTCTGCTCCATATCTTGAAACCATCCAGGAGAGACCGGCAAAAGATGGATGGTATGAGGAGAATAAGATGCGCCAAGCTCTCTGTTATAAAAGATAACGATCTGATTGATTTTCTGCTGAGAGAGCCACTCCTCCATTTTCAGCGTCAAATTCTCTACCGCCGGTGTGATGGCAGCCGTTGAACCAGGCTGAGAAAAGTATTCTTCAACCGGCTGCCCCGTCTCCTCAAGATATGTAACAACTCGCAGGCCCACTGCCAGCACCACGCGATTTTCCCGCTTCACCTGGAGCTTATCCATTTCAATGACCGCATGGCGCGTAATTACTTCATTAAACTGTCCAACCATACCCTGGTCAGAACCAAAGACAATAGCTCCAAGACGTTCTTTTAAAGCTGGCTTAGCTATTCTAATCTCCCTGGGTTTTTGTTTCAGAACAACCTGCAATCCCATTTCAACTGTTCGATTGTATTCGACAAGAGATTCCAGCGACTTCTCGTACTGCCGAATGCTCACAGCGGCAAGAACCTTCATCGTCTTCACAACAGACAGCAGATCGCTGGCGCTCTTAATTTTGCGTTTAAGCTGCTCAATCATTTGCATTGTCTGACTTCATTTTTTCAGTCGAAAGCCTTGGGCGGAGCGACGATTTCCCTAAATGTGTTAACTGAACAATAAAGGATGCCGTAAATTCTTCGATATATTTTTCAGCTTTTGGTCCAAGCACATAATTACAAATATTTTTTTCTAACTCTATTTCTCTATTGGATATTGACTCATCAATAGTAATAATTCCCATGTTTAGTGATGCTTCTCCTGCAGAACGGAAGGCCTCAGGAAGCCCCACAAAAAGGGGCACTCACACAATAACTTTTTGCCTAAAAATGTAGTCCTATAACACGCTTGTTTCCTGCTTTACGATGAATACGTACAGCGCTTTTTCCTTTTACGCTGGATTGGTAGAACCTTTCCGGGTCCTCCACTATAGAGTGGAGGGTTTATGAATAACTAATGGGGTGAGTGGTGTCAAGTCTGCCTTTGACCCTTATTAATGCTGTCTTGTATTTTCCCTGCCGAAATTATTGAATTAGATGTAGGAACCAATAGAAGCGTCGTGCTGGAACTGTTCTACTGGTAGATGATGAAAAAGCCATTCAACATAAATGACTTGGCGCAGAAAATCGCTCAACTTAAGTCAGATTTAGTCAACATTGAGTATGATTGAAAATGAATTAAACAACGCCCACGCCGGGTCTCCTTCCTTTAAGCCAAGCCGCTGTCTACTTTCCTCTGTGACCACTGAACATAATTCGGTGCCATCCGGAAGCAATACTATGTATTCGGTGGTGATTTTACCACGAATGACAATAGATACCGTTCCTTTAAGCCGATTTTCAGCGCTGCTCCCAGGTTCTGTATCGCCTTTGCTCAAAATTATCCAGGGCGCCTTTATTTCTGCTACAATAAAAACATTTGGCTTTAGTTGCAAACGTCTGAGACTTTCATTGGTGATCACAGCAAATAGTGAGTATCCGCCAATGGTCATCATCTCAACTTCAGCTTGAATATCGCCCTTTCGGATATGCATGATCTTGCATAAAAATGTATTTCTTGCACTTGTTTTTCTTCGGCTCTCTTTATCCACATAATATCGGGTTATCTGACGCATATCTTTGTTAGAAAATTTTAGAAGCGATCTTGTCAAGCCCGGGGTCGAAAGTCCGAGGATCTTTTGGACTACCATTGGTGGCATATTACTCCGCAAGAGTTCAATAGACCTTGACCGCCTGATGGCATTGGGGTTGCCATACTCTTTGGGAAACCCGCATTCTTTAGCTCGCTCGTAAAACTTCCGCCTTACATGTCCCGGGTCAATTTTAAGAAAAGAGGACAAAAATCCGGAAAATTTCGGATTATTCAGGACTTCGTTAATTTCGTTTACAAGATCTAACGGTATATGCACATCGCGCAATTCTCGTTTGTCCTTATCTTCTGTTTGTCCGATTCGAACAAGATTATTCTTCACATCAATATCTTTTCGAACGTTCAGGCTTAAAATCTCATTAAACCGTGCGCCTGTATATCGTATCAACATAAAGATAAGAAAAATCCGCTTTCTCGAGATCTGCACATCGGAACGAATCGTCCTGTCAATCCATTGCCGAAAGGATTTTTCAAGCTTATCAAGTTGTGCCGTATCCAGGCACTTGGCGTTTTCTGAAATGGTTAGGATGCCTGCCGGGTTTAAACGGATAAGTCTTCTCATAAACAGGAGGTCGCTTATCAGGTCATCCTTTTTTTCCTCTCTGCTTTTTTTCATCACGTTTTCCCTCAGAATTTCATATTATTGTCGGCATCCTTCATAACAGCCTAAAAGTAGTTTACACTTTTAACCCAACCTACCATGAATTCCCCAAATGTGTGAACTGAAAAATGAAGGCCGCCTTATTTTCACTATAATAACTCAACTATATTTATAATGGACCCCATAATTCGAACCAGTTGTTAAGTTACATACCAAGTGATACAACATCTGCAAAATGAAAAAAATAAGGGGGACCATGAAAAAAAGTTACAGTGGAAA
>JAJSZP010000226.1 GCA_030262775.1 Deltaproteobacteria bacterium
ATTGTATCAAATATGTTGGGTGAAGAGATCAAAGAGATTAATGGTGATATTAAGGATGCGGTCGGTGAGATCACAAATATGGTCTCAGGCTCGGCCAGACAGAAGCTGGAATCGCTCGGCATGAGTATTTCCGCTGCAATCCCCACTGTAATCGCAGGCAAGGGTCACTCAGTTTCCCATATCATGAGTGGCCCAAGTATCATTATTCCCTTTGAAACAGACCAGGGGTCTTTTGTTGTTGATATCTGTATGAGTGATATAAAATAAAAATAGGGTTCAGGGTTCAGGGTTCAGGGTTCAGAACCGTCAATCAACAATCCATAGGATCATATCGTTTCAGTATAATCGGAAGTAAGTCGAAGAATCTCTCTCTGCCTTTTAAACACATACTTGATAATCATTTCTCGATCGTCTTCTGATAATTCTATAAATTTGACGGCAATACAATATTTGCCTTTTCTCTCTGGCTCTATGACCTTTCTTACTTCTCCAAGGACATCTATCTGGGTTTGGGTAGCTAAGGGCAAAAAAATCCTAATGGCAATGATATCACCAATTGAAAAGGCCTGATCCGCAACAAATCTTATTCCTGCCCCACTGATATTTACATTTTCATTTTCGCTAACTGCGTATTTTTCAGTACGTCCGCTCTCCAATATATCCAAAATACGATCCATTTTTAGATTTGTTTGATATATAAGTTCATAAAGTAACTTTAAATTAACTTCTTCAATTTCAGGCACCTTAAAAGGGTCACCGAATATGCTTTTGTATATAATTATTGGTCTATCCTTGTATTTCTTATAATCTTCTTGCGAAATCTTTTTGTAATCAACTTTCAGTATATTATCTACTCTTATATGCTTTCTGCCACGGACTTTGGTGGCTTTAACTTCTGGGAAATCTTTTGAATCAGTAATATTGTAGCATATACTGTTACTTGAAACATAAATGTCTGTACCAACCGGAGGTGGTGTCATTTCTTTGTCGTCTACTGCAAACTCAATGGCTATTGTCTCATCTGACAAATCCTTTACATGACCTCTGGTGTTTATTACCTTGTTGCCACAGATAAAACCAATATCTAATCCTGTCCCTGATTTGAGTTCAGCTTGTGTCTGTTCATCAATAAATTCCATAGAATCAAACTCCTTGCACCTGGAAACTTGTATATATTTAGTAAAATCCGTGATCAGGTTTGGATATCGGGCTTTCGGGGCTATTAATTATAAGTCGTTTTCAGCCTTTTTTCCCATTCAACATTCGATGTTGGACGTTCGATGTTCGATGTTCATTTTTTGAGTAGTTCTTTTTTCCCATTCAATACCCAATATTCAATATTCGACATTCATTAGTCCATCCGGTGCAAAAACAACTCAGCGCCTATGCCCCTCCCGGCAACCTAGCACTAATCAGTTTATAACATATCGCATTTTTTATGCCAGATCTCTCAGCCCATGACCATTTCCTCTCGGACTGCATTGTTGGGCACTAGAGACCGCTATCGTTGGCCGATACTCTTTATAGGTCTTTATATAACTCTCCGTTTGAGACACTGGTCTTTATTGAGAGATTAGAAATTCGTCAAATAATTGACTAAAACATTAATGTAATTGAACCCTGTACCCTTGAACCCTGTACCCCTGAACCCTGTACCCTTATCTATCTGTGATTATTAGCTGTACGGGACTGTGGAGATAATTGGTATATAAATTGCTATGATATTGAGTAGCGTATTTGCAAAAGCTACTTTCATTGCTGATGGTAAAAATGACACTGTTTAACTTAAAGATTTTACACAACAAATTCTCTGTCTTTATTGCTTTGACGACATTGCTCACTTTTATTCCCTGTGCAAAAAGTGCCGGGGAAAAGGCTGAAGATGGATTTTACAGTGTTCAAATAGCCGCATATAAAAATCTTGATGGCGCCAACGCGATGATAGACTCGATGAAGGTACAAGATCTTAAGCTTTTTTGTAAAAGCGTAATTTTTAAAAATGAAGAGTGGCACTGCGTACTGGCAGGTAAATATAAAAGTAAACAGGAGGCATTGGATGCCGGGCAGAGCTTAAAAAAGAAGGGAGTAATTAAGGATTTCCTGATACGAGAACCTGTTCCCCCTACTATTGATCCTGAAAATAGGCATATTTCGATCTCGAAAAAGGCTGATTCATTGAATGCAAAAAAAAATATACCGCCTGATGAAACGGTTTTAAAAGATCGAACCGATCCTCAATCTGAATCTTTGTTGGCTCACCTGAATCAAAAAGTTTGGGAAAAAACGGCTCCAAAGGATCAAACAGGTCCTCAAACGGCTCAAACAGTAGATAAAAGATGCGGAGAAGCATCTTTATATGATGTTGCCATAAGGGATTTTAAGTCTGAAAGGTATGAAGATGCCTTGAACAAATTAAGGCAAATAATTCAACATAAAGATTTCAAAGATGTGGAAAGAGAATCCATATTAAGACGTATAGGTGATTGCTATTATTTTCTTGGGAAAAAAACGGATAATAAAAAGTATTTATTGAAAGCTATAGATCAATATAGAAATCTCATCCGCGATTATCCTAATTCAGAAAAAAGAGATGCCCTAATAACCCTCTATAGGCTTACGAAAAGTTATGAGTATTTGAATCTTTATCAAGAGGCATTAGTAGAATTTAAAAATCTTAATTTGAGATATCCCGAATCAAAATACATTTCTGAAGCTATGTTTATGATGG
>JAJSZP010000227.1 GCA_030262775.1 Deltaproteobacteria bacterium
TCCGGAACCAGCTTTTCATTATCAGTTACTTCACTCTGGTAGTATCTGTCCTTACTTCCCTTTTTCATTGATTCAATAGAACCCATACCCCTGTATACCTTGTAGCTGCGACCCTGGAAAAATATTGACTCGCCCGGGCTTTCCTCAGTTCCTGCAAAAAGGCCTCCGAGCATTACCACATGAGCGCCAGCGCCAATAGCTTTTGTAATATCACCTGAAAATTTTATACCACCATCAGCAATCAAAGGCACACCTGTCTTATTTGATATGGATCTGCAATTCATTATACCTGTAACCTGAGGCATGCCTATGCCCGCCACTATACGAGTAGTGCATATAGACCCTGGCCCTATTCCGATTTTTACTCCGTCGACCCCGGCTTTAACAAGATCATCAGCGCCTTTCGAAGTGCCGACATTACCTGCAATCAGCTCAATGCCATCGAAATTACTTTTTAAAGTTTTTACAGCATCTATAACGTTTTTTGAATGACCGTGAGCTGTATCTATTAATATAACATCAGCTCCTGCTTTTAAAAGCGCTTCTGCGCGTTCTTCCATATCAGGACCGACACCAACAGCAGCTCCGACCCTCAGTCTGCCCATGCTATCCTTACAAGCGTTAGGATATTTTTTTATCTTCTCAATATCCTTTATGGTTATCATGCCTGTAAGTCGTCCATTTTTATCAACTACAAGAAGTTTTTCGATCCTGTGTTTATGAAGCAGTTTTTTGGAATCTTCAAGGGTAATTCCCTCTGATACCATAACAAGATTTTCCCTGGTCATTACTTCTGAAACCTTTTTTCCCATATTGGTTTCGAACCTCAAATCCCTGTTTGTCACAATGCCGACCAGTTGATCTCCTTTTGTAACAGGAAGTCCGGAAATGCGGAACTCCTCCATAAGCTTAAGCACCTCATAAACAGGCTGGTCAGGATGAACCGTAATCGGATCAATAATCATACCGCTTTCCGATTTTTTTACTTTATCTACCTCCTGAACCTGACTTTTTATACTCATGTTGCGATGTATAAAACCCAATCCACCCTCGCGTGCCATACTTATAGATGTTCTGGCCTCGGTTACAGTATCCATGGCAGCACTGACGACAGGAATGTTTAAGGTAAGGTTTTTAGTCAAGCGTGTATTAATATTCACGTCTTTGGGCAATATATCGGAATAGCCGGGAATCAGTAAAACATCATCAAAAGAATATGTCTCTTCGGGTGGTATTTTGATCATAAATTTCTCCGGAAATTATTAATTAAGTGAGCGTTTTGCAGAAACACATGAAACCATGTTGCCAATGCCATATATTGCAGGATAGCATGAGCTATGGCACATTATGTGGTAGTGCTCCGCTGATCGGCGTTGTTTCTGCAAGAGGCTCAAGTGGTTGAATTTTTAACGATTGAAGCATGTTTGATAGTGATAGTCTGCGGTTGTCAGTTTACAGTTCACGGTTTTATGTTTTGATTAACCGTGAAAGGTTATTCTGCTATTAATCTCAATCCTCAATCCCTGAATTTATCTTTAGCTATCATTTATTTGCTTTCTTGACAATGAAATAAAACGCAAATAAGTAAGGAACCGGGAAGTTATTTCGTTCCAGTTCCTAAAGGCTGAACGGTTTATTTGAGAATATTATGCTCATAAAAATAAATGCCATAAATCCGCAGACACGACTAATTTGCAGGGTTGTCGAACATCTCAAAAGAGGTGGTATAATCGCTTATCCGACTGATACCTATTACGGGATAGGTTGCGATATAATGAATAAAAAGGCTATTGAAAAGATATACCAGTTAAAACAGCGCAATAAAAGCAAGCCTTTTAGTTTTATTTGTTCGGGGCTCAAAAACATAAGCCATTATGCAAAAGTTTCAAATTATGCCTACAATAACATGAAGCGACTTTTGCCTGGCCCTTATACTTTTATTCTTGAAGGTTCGAAACTCGTTCCTAAAATAATGTTGACCAAACGAAAAACCGCTGGAATTCGTGTGCCTGACAATGCCATTTGCTTGGCACTGGTTGAAGAATTAGGCAATCCGATTATTACTGCCAGTGCAACTATGCCTGATGGTTCAATTCTTAATGACCCATCACTTATTCATGATTTTTTTCAATCCAGAATAGATTTTGTAATTGACGGGGAGACGCCTATCCCGGGACAGCCTTCCAGTATAATATCTTTGATAAACGATATACCTGAAATTATACGAAAAGGCTTGGGCGATGTGAGCGCTTTTGAGTAAGCGCTTTCATTTTTTTCTTCATCCTGCGGGGCTATAAAGATACTTTGCAAACAAACGTGGATTTATAAAACGGTTTACAACCTCCTTTAAGGATGAATTCACAAGATATTTTAAAACAGAAAACTTTTTTTCAGGAGGATAAACTGCCGATATTTTCCCTTTTATTCCACCCATGCGTCCTGCCCATTCTATCGCATCTTCAAGATTTCCAAAACGATCAACAAGGCCTATTTTTTTTGCCTCTTCTCCTGTAAATATCCTTCCATCAGCAAATTTCTCTACTTTTGACTGCTCTAAGCCTCTTCCTTCGGCAATGGCCTTAATGAATTGTCTGTGAATTTGATTCGCAAGATTACGCAGAATTTCTTCTTCCTTTTTGGTCATCTCTCTGACCGGAGATCCTATATCCTTGTACTCACCGCTTTTGATAACAACGGGAACCA
>JAJSZP010000228.1 GCA_030262775.1 Deltaproteobacteria bacterium
TATCGCCGCCGTAAGAGTGGTCTTACCATGATCTATATGACCAATGGTCCCTACATTGACATGCGGCTTGGTCCGCTCAAACTTCTCCTTAGCCATATCACCGTCCTCCTACCCTGCTTTGTTGCAATAACTTATTACAACAGTTTATTGTCTTTTAACCATCATAAGACCGCCCCCAAGCAAGCCTGGCCGCCTTCTATAAATCCTTTATTGGATGCTGGAGCCCACGACCGGAATCGAACCGGTGAACCTCTTCCTTACCAAGGAAGCGCTCTACCGACTGAGCTACGTGGGCACTAATATTTTTATTTATGGCTTCATTTAATCTTGATTCGCTGAACTCACCTGCCACTATGCAGCGCAGTGTAATCTTAAGGTAAGGCTACAAAATTTTGGTTTGGAGCGGGAGACGAGACTCGAACTCGCGACCTCCAGCTTGGAAGGCTAGAGCTCTACCAACTGAGCTACTCCCGCTCAATTATAGTTATCAGCAAAAATTAAGCATTAGAGCTTTAGAGATAATAATTAAATTTCCTCAAAAAACGCAGTAAGAATTATGCAGGAAGCCATGCAGTTCTTTGTCGATTCCGATATCAAACCGAAATCTCCTACATACGACTTGCTTTGAGATGGTGGTGGGGGGAGGATTTGAACCTCCGAAGGCTTCGCCGACAGATTTACAGTCTGTTCCCTTTGACCACTCGGGAACCCCACCTCACCGTTTACATACAGAATAAAAAATTTCCGCCATTACCCGTGAAGCCAGCGGAGGGACTCGAACCCCCGACCCACTGATTACAAATCAGTAGCTCTACCAGCTGAGCTACGCTGGCATATACTATAAAAACCTTATATCATGAATTCAAATTATTTCAATATAATTTTTAAAATTAGTATTTTTTATAAAATGATATAAATAACTGTCCCTTTTATAAATATCAAATTCCATTATTAAACATAATGTATAATTAAACCATAATATAATTAAATATTAAACTCTTTTATGTTAATATCGTCTTTTTTCTTTTAATTTTAAGTCTAATTATTCTAAATCTTCCGTACGGTGATAAAAATATTAAAAACATCTGCCTCAAACAAGCATATAGCTTCATCTAACGCAAAAAAATGATGGCAACTCACCTAACCCCACTTTCGAGCTTTTCTCAAGCTCGATTTTTGATTGAGATTGTAATTTATAGCAATATCAATCAGTTGTAAAATCCTGGGATCAAGTATGGTGTCTGAATAAACAACTGCAGGATAACAGGGCAATTAAGAAGTATTGATTTTTGGCACATAAAAAGCAATAATGATTTATTTAAACCTAAATTGAGTGATTTTTGAGGTTGCCGCAGGGTCAAGGCAAAATGCCTGAAGCCATAGTGTGCTAATGCAAATGCTCTTTAACGCAGAAGATGCGGTAAGATCGACAATCCCCTGCTCAGTTTGAAACGCTCATTTTAGTTAAAATGGGTTTCAAAGTGTTCATGAAAGAAGGAAAAAATGGAAGACAGGCCAAGAGGTGCTTTTGTGCTTTTATTCAGAGGAACAAAAAAGAACAGCGCGCTTTATTGAACGTATCGGCATAGATGAATTTAAAAAGGATATTTTGGGGGTGATAGTATGAAAATATTTACGTCCGGGTCTCTGGCTTATGACCGCATAATGGACTTTCCAGGCGAATTCGAGGATCATATCTTACCTGAAAAAATACATATTCTAAATGTCTGTTTTATGGTTAACGGCCTTACCGAGAAATTTGGAGGCACAGCAGGAAATATTGCTTACAGCCTTTCTTTACTAGGAGAAAAGCCGCTGATTTTGGCAACTGCCGGCAAAGATTTTGACAGCTATGAAACACGGCTGCGTCAACAGAACCTGTCGTTAACCGGCATTCGAAGAATTCCGGAAGAATTCACCGCGGGTGCTTATATTACCACAGACAAATCAGATAACCAGATTACGGGCTTTAACCCGGGAGCAATGAAATATCCCTCTCTCTATAAATTTGACGGAGTTGATCGGAAAGAGGCAATAGCAATTATAGCTCCGGGCAATATCGAAGATATGATAAACTACGGCCGGACTTATAAGAAACACCGTATTCCCTATATTTTTGATCCCGGCCAATCTATACCGGCACTGTCTGGCGACCAGATGTCAGAGATAATTACCGGTTCTGAAATGTTGATATCAAATGACTACGAGCTTGAAATGATAAAGAAAGCTACTGGGTTGGAAAAACCGGATCTTATTGAGATGACAAAAAGTATTATAACAACTCTTGGCGAAGAGGGATCTATAGTCTGTTATCAGAGGCAGGAAACAAAAATACCGTCAGCAAAAGCACTTACCGTATCTGATCCAACAGGCGCAGGCGATGCTTACCGCGCAGGAATGATTAAAGGTATGGTAATGGGAAAAGATCTGGTTACTTCTGCAAAAATGGGTGCTGTTTGCGCCAGTTTTTCAGTTGAGCACCACGGGACCCAGGAACATAAGTTTACTCAGAAAGATTTTTGGAGCCGTTATAAAACCAACTGAAGTTTCACCGTTTTTTACGAAAGTTTAAAGATTATACAAATTATTTATCTAAAAAATCACCAATTGGCATGAAAATTGAATTTCAATTTTTATGCCACTATTCAT
>JAJSZP010000229.1 GCA_030262775.1 Deltaproteobacteria bacterium
TTGATGCTGTTTGCCACAGTCACACCAAATCCTTGAAAAAATATTTCATTAACATGCTGCTACGCATGGTTGCATGATAATTATGCTTTAATTTCGGTGAAACTTCAGTATTATAAGTTATTTTTATCTTAACTCAGACTATTCATCTCTTGCCGAACAAACATTTAAAAAAGATCCAATATGGTCAGCACCATTGTTATGGAGAAGCGAATTTAGAAATGTTCTGACATTTTATTTAAAGAAAGAAATTATTTTGTTGTCTGAAGCAATTGAAATCTTTGAATCAGCAGAAGAATTATTAAAAGAAAACGAATATGAAATAAATTCAGCACAAGTATTAAGTTTGTCCCACTTAAGTGGATGCTCCGCATATGATTGTGAGTTTATAAATTTGGCAAAAGATCTTAACATTTCATTGGTTACGGAAGATAAAAAAGTACTAAAAAGCTTTCCGGAATCTGCTATATCTATGCATCAATTTATCGAACCTTGCTGAAAAGATAATATAAAAATAGGCTATCGTGATAGCGCTGCCCTTTACCCGTAAATATAGCTGAACTTTTGTTTCGATGTCGAATACATTATCGACATGGGAACTAAAATGTGATTTCATAATTGATTTTGAAAAGACGATCAAAACCGTAGTAAGCATACCTGTTGGTGCTAGTAGAACTCATGTCACCTGAAATGTGCATCTCCTCGTTAAAAATATTGTCCACTTCTATCGTTAGATATCCCCCGAACAGTCTGTATTTGCTATAAAAATCAACTGTAGCATAATCATTTCGGTAGTGCTTTCCATACTGGTTATTATAATTCGCCCCGCGATAAACATAATCCGCGCCGATATTGAGTTCAGTTGTCAAAAAATTAAATTTATAGCCTCCTTCAAATCCATAATTATAATTTTTGTTATTATCCTCCGGCTTTGATGGATTGGTGTATTCATCCCGCTGCATTTCATTATCCTGAATCTTCCCGATCGTGATTTTTTAAAAAATAATTTATTGATTTAATTGATCAAAAAAATTTAGTGTAGTGACAATTGACCAATTTAGCCACTAAAACTGCTTCAAAATATAGTTTTAGAAGTAAAAAAATCACTCAAAATCTACAAAAAGTGTAGAAAATGCCATTTTTCCACCATTTTTGATGATCAAATGAGACCATTAAGAAGCTCGTTAGTCTCAATTGTTACTACACTAAAAAAATAATGTTAAATAATATAGAGTAACTTTAGACTCTTTATCTCTTGCATCTTCTTTTGCCAGACTGAATCCAGGCAGGATCAGTAAAGTTAAAACAACAAATACTCCCACAAATTTTTTCATTTTAAGTCCTCCTTTCCTCACCAAAAAAAATCCCCGAATCGAAATTAATCGACCCGGGGATATCCCTTTTTTATCTTCAGATTTTAATGATTAGCCCCCCCCTGTCCGCGAGGTTGCCAAGCAATCTTTCAGGCAGGTCTTCTGGCTTTAGGATCACACTACTTACCGCGCCTTCCAATCCAGCTTAGGGCTCGCTCCCGATTTTTACGGGATTCCCTTTTATGCCTTAAAGGCACCTGAAATCAATTTTTAAAACTACACTTTTCCCTGAATATGTTAATGAAAAAACAAAAATCTACGGATACATGACAGATCAGGCTTTAATGAATATTTTCAGTCATAAGACGCCTGTTTTGTGGATTCTCCAGAATAAGCGGAGTTTCCGCTTAACATTTTGCCTTTATATCTTTTTTCTCCAACCAGCGGCCAAAAGACCAATGAGGCCAATGACAATGGCTATTATTATCCATGATGAACCCGAGACAGTTACTTTTGCATCTTCCGGTTTTTTTTTCAACCATCTCGTATCCTTCAAGCTTTTCTTTATCCGGCTCCTTCCCTTGAACTACCTTTTCCTCCTGACGGATCTCTTCGGTAACCTCAGCAAGTTTTTCATGTAATGCCTTTCTCTTCTCTACCGCCTCTTTCAGATCCATTCCTGTTGCTTTGGAGATAACTTCCTGAAATTGCTTAACCAACCCAGGTGACAGCATTCCGGGAAAAGAAATAATGTTTACCACCATCTGGTTTAAAGCAGGGTTATTGCAGGTATGATCACAACAGGCAATTCCGTTTTCAATAACACCGATGGCGTATTCTTTCGCCAAATTCTTTCTTATCTCCTCAGGGGCGTCCCAATATTTCTTGCGAACGGCCTCAAGCATCCTGGCGCTGATTGACTGCATTGCCCAGGGATTGTTTTTATTGAAAAATTCCTTTAAATCAAGGTCATATTTATCCTCAACATAAACCTCATAAGCCTGTTCCCAGTATGTATCATCAATGGCAAAGGGTGTGACCACCTGCCAACCCCACATATATTCGAAAAACTTTCTGGCAATATGACTTGCCCCGGCATAATTTTCTTTTTTCATTCCCTCAATCCATTTGGGATTTAAATAACGGGCGCGCAGTTCTTTTCCGATAGTCCTCTCAATATCCTCAATATGAGCGGCATCAGGATTGCTCTGGTCAGAAAGCAAAACATCGGGATATTCTCCGCTTACCTTTTTTACAGCCAGGGAAAGAGCGCCTAAATATTCATACGTACCATCGGTGTCCAAAACCCCAAAGAGGTTACTCGACCT
>JAJSZP010000230.1 GCA_030262775.1 Deltaproteobacteria bacterium
AATCTTCTGCGGTGCCAGTCCCTATCAAAACCATTGTAGTCTCTTACAGTTAGAGGCCTGGGTCCCACCAGGCTCATATCTCCTTTCAAAACGTTGATAAGTTGAGGGAGTTCGTCAATGCTAAGCTTTCTTAAGAATTTGCCCATTGTTGTAATCCGTGGATCATTTTTAATTTTGAATGCAGCACCGCTAGCCTCGTTAAGATCTTCTAGTTCCGCCTGTTTTTTCTCAGCATCCTTGACCATAGTCCGGAACTTGTATAGACGAAATCGGCGTTTGTTTAGTCCGACTCTTTCCTGAATAAAGAAAACCGGCCCTGGGGAAGTAATTTTGATTAGAATAGTGGTTAATAGAAACAAAGGTGAAAGCAAAAGTAGCAAAACTGCGGATAATATTTTGTCCAACATCCCTTTAACAAGCACCTGCCACCCAGCCATTGATCCTGTATAGTTAGAGACAAATGACTCACCTTCGAAATATTTCACTTTGGAATTTGCAGGTTTTGTATCGAAAATATTTGAAAGATGCCTTACAGGGATGCCCTGTTTCTCGCATGCATTCACTATTCGCGTCGTTTCCTGATAATAGGATTTTACGGGAAGTGAAATAAGCACTTCATCCACCACGTTGTTCCTGATGAACTCGGTAAATCCATTAAAATCAGCCACTAGACTGTAGCCTGTCTTTTGAAATTCATCGCACTCTTTCCAATCAACATCAACAAAGCCTGAAATCACATAGCCAAGCTCTGGTCTTGATTCGATTTTCCTGGCAAATTGAACAGCTCTGGAATTTGTGCCCACGATCAGTAAATAACGCAGATTTCGTCCCTGCCGCCTTATTAAGTTTAATGTATAGCGTAGTACCAGCCGGATAAAAATCGTTATGAAGGTTGACGCTGTCCAGAAACTTATAAGAAAAACCGGATTAACCATTTCAATATGGAATAAAAGCGATAAAATATAGATTGCAAAAGTACCTAGCGAGGTTGCCTTAACAATATCTTTAATTTCCCTCTTAAAAGATGAAAAACGTTTGGAACGGTAGAGGCCAAATACGGAAAACATGATATGCCACAACAGAAGTAAACCAAGAAATAAGGCAAAATTTGCGATCTTGATCCGCATATGAAGAAACTGTTCAAGGGAAATAGTGTCCATTCGATAGGAGACCATTATGGTGGCCAATATAAAACTACAGATCATGATCAACGAATCAGAAAATTTAAAGGCGACCATTAGTATTTGTCTGCGGATATTACTCATTTTTTTCCAAAACTATAGATTTTCAGATATAATTACACTGCAAAAAGTCTGAAGATGCTTGTATCTCTGTAATCTCTGCGAGAAAAAATAATATTTATTCAGGCATATTACTTTTAACTAAATTGAGCGATTAGCCTTTAGCGGTTAGCTATTAGTTTAATGATTACAGGTTGTTTTACTATTACATACTTTCACCCATTGGGTGTTATTTCTAATTAACGTAATGCCCTGATTTTCCAAAGCTAAACGCTAATAGCTAACAGCTAATCGCTCAACTTAAGGTTTTAACTACATAATTGTTGATTTTCCTTCCTTGATTAACAAATCATCAAAATATTCTATTGTTCCAATTAATCCTTCATGTAATTTTATTTTTGGAGACCATCCCAGTTTTTCCTTTGCTAAAGCAATGTCAGGCTGGCGCCTTACAGGATCATCTTGAGGAAGTGGTTTGAAAACGATTTCTGAATTCGAATTCGTCAATTCAACTATAAGTTCCGCCAATTCAAGAATGGTTAATTCATCAGGATTTCCAAGGTTGATAGGGCCTGTAAAGTTATTAGGAGTGTTCATTAACATAATTAAAGCATCAACCATGTCGTTTATGTAACAGAAAGAACGTGTTTGTGAGCCATCGCCGTATACGGTTATTGGTTTGGACAACAACGCATGAACGATAAAACTAGAAACCACGCGGCCATCATTAGGATGCATTCGAGGGCCATAAGTATTGAAGATGCGAGCTACTTTTATTTCGAGTTTATGCTGTCGATGATAGTCAAAGAAAAGGGTTTCAGCACAGCGCTTTCCCTCATCGTAACATGATCGTGGCCCAATTGGGTTTACACGCCCCCAGTATGTCTCTGTCTGTGGGTGTTCTTGTGGGTTACCGTATACTTCCGAGGTAGAAGCCTGGAGGATTTTAGCCCGAACCCTTTTTGCCAACCCCAACATGTTTATGGCTCCGTGGACATTAACTTTGGTAGTTGCCACAGGATCGTGCTGATAGTGGATTGGAGATGCAGGGCAAGCTAAATTGTATATCTCATCAACCTCTACATAAAGTGGAAAGGTTATGTCATGGCGTAATAGTTCAAAAAAAGGGTTCGATAGAAGATGTACAACGTTTCTTCTAGCACCAGTAAAATAATTATCGATACAGATAACGTCATGCCCATTAGCAAGCAATAGCTGGCAGAGGTGTGATCCTATGAAACCGGCACCGCCAGTGACGAGGATACGTTTTTGATCGACAATCATTTTTCTCTCACCCGCTCCCTTCAGTCGCTTGAGCTCTCAGAGTTCTCAGAGATTTATATTTTTGTCTCCGTGATTTCTGCGA
>JAJSZP010000231.1 GCA_030262775.1 Deltaproteobacteria bacterium
TAAAGCAGCCTGCATTCCGGCTATTCCACCACCGACTACCATTGCTGAACCTTTTTTGTTTTGAGCCATTTTTATTCCTTATGCTTTAATTGCTTTTTCTTCGGTAAAAAAATCCTCTATGCCTTGAACAGACAAATCATTCATTTTAAGTCCGAGTAAGTCTTTTTCAATACCCATGCTCAGTCCGAGAAGCTGGGAATAGACAAGAGAGGGAAGCTGATGATTTGTGCCGCGAACAGAAAGAATCTTATTTTGAACAGTATCGAATTGCATCTGACAGTAAGGACAAGCCGTGCAAAGAAAATTAGCACCGGCTTTTTTCCCGTTTTCCAGCTTTTTTTTGGTCAAATTCATGGATAGATCATCATTTACGCCCCATAAAGGGGCACCGCAACAGTCAAGCTTCATTGACCAGTTAATGCTTTTTGCACCTGTAACTTGAACAAGTTTATCAAATATGGATGGCGCTACAGGATCATCGAATTGAACTATCTTGCTTGGCCTTAAGACATGACAGCCGTAATGGGTAGCAATATTAAGATTAGTAAAAGTCTTTTCTATTTTCTCTTTTAAGGTTTCAACACCGACATCATGGTAGAGAACAGAAAGAAGGTGTTTTACCTCAATATCTCCATCATATTGCAGTCCTTCTTTACTTAGAATTTTATTTATTTCAGCGCGAAGAGAGGCGTTTTCTTTGATAAGATGGTCTGCCTTTTTTAGACTGCCGTAGCAGCATTTGCAAAGGCTGATCACGTTTAGATTCTTTTTTGCAGCCAGGGCAAGGTTTCTGGCGGAAGCAAGAACAAAGGCCATATGATCAAGATTTCTGACAGGGTATCCGCAACAGTTAAATTCTTTTACATCCACCAGGTCAACATCAACTTTTTTTAACACTGCTCTTGCTGATGATTCGTACTGGGTAAGACGGGCCGGAATATTGCAGCCGAGAAATAGTGCAAATTTCATAATGTTCTTTCCATAAGCGGTTTTACCTGTTGAACCGCTTCATTTTTGAGTTCATAAAGAATATCAGTAACACATACTCCCTGGGGGCACTGCTCCTGGCATTGATAACAGGTCAGGCAGTCCCACAGCATATTCGAGCCCAGTGCCAGATCCTTTAAACCTAACCCACAGGCATTCATGATCTGGTGGGGCAAAAGCCCTAACACTTCCTTTGGGTTATCATAGTTTGCTACCACCGGACACACGGTGGAACAGGTTTCACAGCTGAAGCAACCTGAAAAGGTGTTCGCCTGGTCTGATTGGCTTAACGTACTTTTAAAAGCCGAATCAATATCAGACAGTGTAAGAACCTTATCAGGCATCTTCATCAGGTCACACTTGTCGGCAATAGCTTCCCTGGTCTTATCCAATGGCTTTTGGTAATTATCTCCAGCTTCTTTCATAAGGCCTCTATAAAAGGACAGAGGCGAAAGAGCAAAAAACTCAGGGTATCCTTTTTTAAGAAGCGATTCCCTCACATTAAACCATAGATCCTGCAGGTTTATACCGACAGGGCAGACAACAGTGCAACGATTACAGTTGGTACAAAGGTATATTCCTTCCTGGATGTGCAAAAGTTCCTGTTCGCTCAGTTCCTTGCCTGAGGCAAGGGCCTTTATTGATATAATCTTTTCAGAGGGAAGGATATTGGTATTGGGAAAAATCTCAAAAAATACAGCGGCGGAACAGTTTAAGGTACACGTGCAACAATGGGTGCATGCATCCAGTTCCATAACTTGTCTGGTGGCTATGTTGGCAGGGTCTGATTTTTCTTTTTCCATGACGGCATTGGCAAGCAGGCTAAGGGGGCTGGCTAAAATGTGAAACATTTTGCTGAAGGGAAGATAGGCAAGACCGATAAAGCAGGATAGAAAATGGATATACCAAAGAATCGTCGGTATATTTGCCTTGTCCAGGCCCAGTGCTACAGGCGATATAATTTTGGCCGTACCATAACCTAAAAAGGCCCACTGGGGCCTGGAATGACACTCGGCACAACTCATTTCATGGGACTCTTTACCCTGATCTAGAATCTCCTGGTCAAAGGGTGTTTTTACATTGGGGGAGATAACACCATACTCTTTAACCCAATAGCTTTCCAGCGCCTTTATTTCTTCTGCGTCGTCTTCTGGGGTTAGACCGGCATAATCTTCCACCATTATCTGAAATTCTGTGTGCGATGTAATTTTTGTTGCTTCCAGAAGAACACCCGAAATCATAATAACGGCAAGAATGATGATAGCATAGTGATCCATGGCGTTGGTTTTAAGGCGGGGTACTTTAAAAATAAACCGCCTGAATATTGCAATACCGATCCCGATTATTACCATGAAAGCGAATAAATCTCTTAAGAACATAAAAGGGTTGACTGTCGAATAGTAATCGGTAAACATCGGCTCGGATATGAAGTTTTCAAGGGCATGCATCAAAAGAAGCAGCATAAAACCGATATAGATGCAGATGTGCATAAGCCATCTTAAAAAATCCTGACGTAATATCCTTACCTGCAAAACTACATCGACTACAAAGACCTTGATCAGCGTTAATATTTTCACGCTGAATAAGACAGAAGCAATACCCTTAATAGCC
>JAJSZP010000232.1 GCA_030262775.1 Deltaproteobacteria bacterium
AGAGCGTTGAGAATTTTCTGTGATTTATGTTTTCCCTTGGAAGTAAGTGCGCTAAGAGTTTCGCGTTCATCTTTAGTAAGTGTCACAATGTATTTCTTCATATTCAATCCCTTTAGGTTTATTATGAAGAACATATATTATATACTTTACGACATTATAGAGTTGACTTGACACTAGTGGCCAAAACTTTCTTTCAGTAAAGTTTATTTCTCCAGCAGAACCTTTTCTTCCAATAATTATACTAAATTTATCATGATAAAATTCATCAGTTCTATTTTTTTCACCATTAGCGCCATAGACAGGATATTTTCCCTCAGATTTTCTTTTTGATTTATCCAAAGGTTTTCCATATTCTAATTTTAAAAAATTTCCCAACGTCTTCTCCTGCCATCCTTCACCTTTATTTTCAAAAACACTTTGTAAATAGCTTTCAAAAACTTCGTTTGCATTTTTTAAGTTCTTTTCAGCGCTTTCTCTTGCTTTTGCAATGCTTTCAAAAGCTTCATCTAAAATAGCAACGATGCGTTTTTGTTTAGATATTGGGGGAAAAGGTATTGGAATTTTGTTAAGCATTTTTTGATTTAATTTTGGTTGAGCCATTCCACTCATAAAATCATCTAATTTTATTGAGTTAAGATATAACTCTACAAATCTCTGACTTATTTTATCTTTAAATCGTAAAACATGAGCATGATTATTAACCCAAGTCTTTCCGCTTATAGAAAGGGCAATTGGATAAGTTCGTGCTAAAAGATTTGCACCATCTTCCGAGACTAAAAGTAAATCTTCATCAAAAATATGTTCTTCAACATAATCAACAATTCCAGATGCCCCATAATAAGGTATTGAACCGTGACTACGATTTTTTTTAGTTATTGGAACTCTTTTGCGATCTAAATTTTCAGATATTTGGTTCAGAGTCTTTACTTCCCAACCGTTTTTCATAACAATCCATCCTTTTTAGATTTCAGTATTTGCTGAAAATCTTCAGCAGAGGGTAATTTGCCATATAGGTCGCTTGGTAATTGTTTGCTCAGAGTATATTTTGCTACGCCTATTGGTTTTGATGCGGTTCTTAAAGCATATTCTACTTCCAACCTGTCTTTATGCGGCACTAACAAAATTCCAATACTTGGACTGTCATCCGGCTGTTTTAATTGTTCATCTATCAACTGCAAATAAAAATCAAGTTTGCCTATAAATTCAGGTTCAAACTCTGTTACTTTCAATTCTACTGCAACCAGGCATTTTAGTATTCGATGGTAAAAAAGTAAATCAATAAAATATTCTTTGTCGCCCAAAGTAACACGATATTGATTTCCTATAAAACAGAATCCATACCCAAATTCCATCATCAGGCGTTTTACTCTTTCAACCATCGTATTTTCCAGTTGTTTTTCGGTAATCGGCTTGTTGATGTCTAAAAAGTCGAGCGAATAAACACTTTTAATGCTTTCTTGCGTTTGCTCAAACATATTCTCTGGCAAAACGGTTGCAAAATTGTGTTGAGAAGGATGCAGCAGATAATTAGTATAAGCATCAGCTTTTATTTGATGTAGCAAAACCGAACGGCTATATCTGTTTTTAATAGTGGTTTGTAAATAAAAAATACGAGCATTTATATCTTTTACTTTTTGAAGTATCAGAATATTATGCCCCCATGGAACTTCTGACACAAGCTGTTTCAGATTTTCAATTTCTGAAACAGGCTGTTTCAGATTTGAGTATTCATCTACCAATTGCCTCATAAACCAAAGGTTACGTGGCGACCAGCTTACACCTTTGCCAATATATAAGTTCAAATCTTTGCTTAATTGTTCAACAATAGATTTACCCCAGCCGTATTGTTGTTGCTTTTTTATAATCAATTCGCCAATATTCCAATACAACTGGTTTGAAACAGTTTGAACGGTCTGTACAGCAAGTGCACGGTGATTTTGCACCAGATTCACAATTTCAGCAAGAAACTTTTGATACTCTTCACTGGAGATATTTTTATCAATTTTTTTCATATTAGTTCCTTTATCGATTTGAGAATCTCCGCACTTTCCTTGTCAAGCATTGCAATTTCACCCAAAATCTCTTGTGGTTCCCGAAGCGGCGCTTCCTCTTTTTTATTGGGATTTTTTACAGACAGATCATAAGTATCTACATTCACATCACCAATATTCACAGTCCATGAATTCGCAGAATCCGCTTTTGTTTTTTGCAATTCAACAAATTCCGCCAGATCATTTTCATTCAACGGATTGGTTTTGCCCAAATTTCTATCCAGATTTAATTGATAATACCATACTTTTCGTGTTGGAACGCCCTTTTCAAAAAACAGCACAACTGTTTTTACGCCTGCGCCCAGAAATGTGCCGCCTGGTAGATCCAGAACGGTGTGCAGGTTACAATTCTCTAATAGGTGTCTTCTTAATGAAACCGATGCGTTATCGGTGTTTGATAAAAATGTATTTTTTATAACAACGCCTGCTCTGCCTTGAGCTTTTAGTATCTTAATGAAATGCTGCAAGAATAAAAAGGCGGTTTCTCCTGTTTTAATTGGAAAGTTTTGCTGAACTTCTGCTCTTTCT
>JAJSZP010000233.1 GCA_030262775.1 Deltaproteobacteria bacterium
CCTTTTTGAATTGCGGGAACAACTCAATTAGGAAATACATCTGGGCAGATCTCTACGCAAAGCTATTTTTACCCCCGCCCATAGGGCGCGGTTATCCAAATTCTAATATATGCGGTTAAACTTATGTGAATGGCACTTTTGCCTGAAACTTTGTCATGAGATGCTCTCAGGGTTTTACCGTCAATGGCAACATATTTTTTGTGAATAAGTATTTGTATTGACTGCCACCATCATGTGAACGCATCATTGAACTGTTTTGGATCAAACAGAAAAAATACTATATAATATCAATTAGTTATGTGGCTTAAGAACAATGACAAACTCTGACCTGTCAACATATTTTGTTCCGCAGAAGATATACGATTGCCCTGATGATAATTGCGAGTTGTCTTGACTTTACTTGCCTAATTTGTTAGACTAAAAAAATTATAATTAAACCTGAGTTGAGCGATTTTTTGCGAAGAAATGTGTCATGATCCTGGTACAGCAAGGTTTGCGAAAAGCGTAGGCATACCAATAGATATGTCGAGACTTTTCGCAAGTCCTTGATGCGCAACAAATTGGTGCAGGTTGAGTAAAAAATCGCTCAATTCAGGTTAAATTTACTCTGGAGAAATAACATGGAGGAAATTCGAGAAAAAAAACAAGAAATACGCAATAATATTGCCAGGATACTTGAAAAGTTTTCTGATAAAGAGATAGCAAAAAAAACCAAACAAGTTGAGGACAATCTGTTTGAATTTGCAAACTTTCTTGAAGCAAAAATTGTTTTGCTTTATGTCAATAATAAAACAGAGGTTACATCCCGTAATATTATAAAAAAATGTTTTGACTACAATAAAATTATAATTCTTCCTGCCTTTGATATCAAAACATATGGAATGGAATTAATGAAAGTTGATGACCTTGATAATGACCTGATAACGGGTCCGAGAGGCATCCTGGAGCCGGATATTAAGCGCTGTAAGATCGTACCCGTTGACTGTATTGATTTGGCAATTATCCCTGGAGTTGCTTTTGACGAAAAGGGGGGAAGGATAGGAACCGGAGAAGGATATTACGACAGATTTATTCCTAAACTTTCTGTAACGACCAGAAAGGTTGCGATAGCTCTTGAGTGTCAGATTATTCAGCAAGTTCCTGTTGAATCCCATGACAAACATGTTGATATAATAATTACTGAAGAAAGAATAATTTATAAAATATAGGCTGAAGCTCAATGACTACCCTCAGTTTTCTACCTAATAATCTCTCTATGGATTCATTATATCTTCCAGCTTCTTTAGATTTGCTTCTTCCCCTACCGCTATGACAGTATCTCCGGCTTTGATAAGCGTTTCAAACGAAGGATTAAATAACATGGTGCCATCTGACTTCTTTATTGCAATTATTATAAGATTAAACCGCTGCCTGATACCTGAATCTTTCAACGTAACGTTTGATAGAGCAGAGGACAGACTTAAGCGTATCTCCTCCATCTGAATGTCTTTACGTTTGTATGCAAAAGCAAGGTCAAGAAAATTTGTCACCGCGGGACGAAGTATCCTGTGAGCCATGCTTACACCACCCATTTCATATGGGGATTCAACATTGTTTGCCCCGGCTGCCCGCAATTTCGCCTTTGATTCGACATGGCACGCCCGTGCAACTATATGCATATCCGGATTAAGCTGTCTTGCCGTCAAGACAAGAAACACATTGTCCGCATCAGTAGCTAACACAGCAACAAGTCCCTTTGCCCGCTTTATTCCAGCCTTAATAAGATTTGTTTCATCCGATACATCCCCGCATACATAGAGAACTTTATCTTCATCCATTACCGGAATCAGCTCTTTGTTTTTCTCTATAACAACCAGATCAAGCGGCTTTCTTTGTAAATTTTTGCAGAGAACTCTTCCGATGCGCCCATATCCGCAGATAATATAATGGTCATTTAATTGATCAATTTTTTTATCCAATCTCCTCCTCCCCAATATGGTTCTCATTCTTCCTTCAACCATAAATTGTACCACAACACCAGCCAGATACACAAAGTAACCAACTCCAAAGAATATAAGTAAAACGGTAAACAATTGTCCTGTCTTGCTAATTTCATGGACCTCTCCGTATCCAACAGTGCCCATCGTAATTACGGTCATATAGAAAGCATCTAAAATCTCCCAGCCTTCTATAGCCATATAGCCGGCTGTACCGAAAGCAATAATAAGGAAAGTTAATAGAAAAGATACTATTAGATGTTTTTCGCTGTCCATAAATTTGTCCTGGAATAAAAAAACCAGTTAAAACTTTTCAGTAATGTCCAGTTAGATTCTTGCATGTAACCGGCAATGTTTTTGTTTTTTGAAAAAGAATAAATCTGTAGAGCTACTGGTATCACGAAGTTCATTTTGTATTTGTCTACGTAGTTCTCTAACTCTTTTAATACTTATAAATGGTGTTGAAAAGATTGATAGTTTATTTTATGAGCTGAAGTTTCACCGAAATTAAAGCATAATTATCATGCAACCATGCGTAGCAGCATGTTAATGAAATATTTTTTCAAGGATTTGGTGTGACTGTGGCAAACAGCATCAAA
>JAJSZP010000234.1 GCA_030262775.1 Deltaproteobacteria bacterium
GATCTCCGAGCGCAAATAGCATATTTGTTTATTGCGTTCGGAGAACGCAAACTACTCAAGAATAAACCATGCGCTTAATCGGCAAAAAATAATATAGAAAAAGCGCATATCAAATCAATCCCCCGTTGCTCCGGGCCAGATGCAGTAGAAACCGCTTTTTACGGCTCCTATATTTTTTAACACACCAATATCGATAAGAGAGATATTGGCTCCTTTATATTGGGACATAGAGGTATTGTAGACATTATCATTGGGGTAATATTTTCTTCTATAGATGATTATCCTGGCGTTTGGGGGAAGTTTTGCCAGACTTTTGCATTCATCAAGGGCTTCAGAGAGGTAACATATCTTATCTAGTGTCTGAACGGAAAAGGCATTTTTTGAAAATTTTCAATATGCGGGACGAGAAGTTATAGCTCAACTCTAAGGTTGACTTTCTTTCTTTTTCCCAATGATGAAAATCATCACCTTCAAGAGATATATGCAAAAATAAATAATTATTTACAATATAACGCCTTGAATATAAAAGATTTAAGTATATATTAGTGATGTTTTTTGTATTTCAGTTATAATTCATGAAAAAATAAAACTTCAAGGTGGGTGATGAGAAAAATAAAAGAGGAACAGATGAATTTCGGAGAGGTCGACATTTCACAAATTAAATTTGATCTGAAATCCAGGGATGAGATTCCGCAACTTCTTGCCGGACTGCAATATATTTATTGTACACCGCAATTAAAAGAAGATGTTTTCTCATTGCTTAGAAAGCATATTAAAATATCAAAGAAAGGCAGGCGGGGAATGGATCTATGGAACATTCTTGTTCTTGGGGTAGTCAGATTGAATTGCAATTGGGATTATGACAAATTGAAAGAAATGAGTGATAATCATTCAACAATACGTCAAATGATGGGATTAACTCCATTCGAAAATGAAGATAAATTCCCTTTACAAACTTTAAGGGATAATGTATCTCTTCTAACCCCTGAACTTTTGAATGAAATTAATACAATTGTTGTCAAGGCAGGTCAAAATCTCATAAAAAAAAAGGACGAAGAAATAAAAGCAAGATGCGATAGTTTTGTTCTTGAAACAAATGTTCACTATCCTACAGATACAAATTTACTTATGGATTCTGTTCGGAAAGCAGTCGAAATCGTAGCAAAATTATGTGATGAAAACAATATTTCCGGCTGGCGTCAATATGCATATCAGCTTGCGGAATTCAAAAAACTGCTTCGTATATGTCAAAAGATCAGAAAATCCACATCGAAAGACCCGGAAAAACAGAAAGCCAAAAAAAATAAAAATAAACAAGCTCATTGCGACTACATGAACAAAGCGGAAGAATTATTCATACGTGCGGAAGATAGCCTGATGCAACTTAGAGCGATGGGGTCAGATGGAATGCTTATCTCACAAATAAGCTGTGCTGAAGCCTTTATGAATGATGGTGTCAAGCTTATTGATCAAATTCAACGACGAGTTATAAATGGAGAGAAAATTCCACATGAAGAAAAACTTTTTTCTCTTTTTCAAAGACACACTGAATGGATATGCAAAGGAAAGGCCGGGGTTCCTCAGGAACTGGGAAAGCGTCTTTGCATTATTGAAGATCAACATGGGTTTGTGCTTTCTCATGAGGTTATGGATCGCCTTGTGGATACAGATATAGCCATTCCTTTCATAGAAAAAGTTAAAAATCTGTTCCCGAAATTATACAGCTGCAGTTTTGATAAGGGTTTTTGGAGTCCGGAAAATAAAAAGAACCTTGAAGGAATAATAAATATTGCACTTCCCCGGAAAGGGCGACTTACACGTGAAGCACAAATATATGAAAATTCTTCTGAATTTACAGAAGCGAAAAAGAAACATTCTGCTGTTGAGTCATGTATAAATGCTCTTGAAAATCATGGTTTGGATCATTGCCCCGACTGTGGAATTAAAAACTTGGAACGTTATGTTTCTCTTGCAGTTTTAGGTAGAAATACGCAAAAACTAGGATCTGTTTTATTGACGAAACAAAAGAAGAAGCAAAAACATTCAGAAAAAATAAAGGAAGGGCTTCGGCGGCGAGCATCCATACTGACGGCAGCATAGCTAAAGCATTGATAAGCAACTAATTACAAAATGCGGGAAATTTGCCAGAGCTTTTTCCTGCTTAAAAGATGAGCAAAAAGATAAGCTTTGTCCCATTTCAGAATATTTGCAAAAGAAAACGAAAATGATCAAGGATTTATGGATGATTCTGTCGGGCAAAAAAATGAAAATTTTCAAAAAATGCCTTTTTCGTTCAGGCACAAGCTAAGACATAGCCAGTTGAAATAATTAATGCAATTATTCCTAAACCCCATGTTTCAAATTCGTTCATTTTATTATTTTCAGCCAACGCCGAGTACAGGCGCTCTGGACTGATAGCTGATAAAACTATCGAATCATCTGTAATCTTTATTTGCTCTTTTTACTTTAGATAAATCGCACGACTGTTCAGGGTCACTCTGATACGATTTGTTCTAAGATTTTTCTATATTAAATTTTCTGCGGAAATCGCAGATTTATCATTGAACTATATTC
>JAJSZP010000235.1 GCA_030262775.1 Deltaproteobacteria bacterium
CTGAAGGAATTTCCCATGAAGCGGTTAATCTCAGTAAAGGACAAAGGGTTATCAAGGGTGCTTATCATATTCAAAATGTTAATGCTTATCACAGCCGATTAAAAAGTTGGATAGCGCACTTTCATGGTGTTGCCACAAAGTATTTACCCAATTATCTTGGATGGAGACGATCTATAGAGCAACACCCAAACTTTTCTGCTGAATTTTTATTGAATGTTGCTTTGGGTCGGTTTCCATACTTAACGCGAACATAGCCATAAAAAAACACGATAGCGCAGTTTTCGTGTTGTCCCAATGAGTCGCTCTATTTCAACAGGGGTAAGAATATCAGGTGGGCTATCTCGATTGGTCGATAAAGTCATAGGATTAAAAATTATGGAAAATTTTCCTTTTTTTAAGAAAAAAGTATAATATCAATTAGTGATTTATCTGCTTGTAATGTTTCTTTGATGCTAAGAGATGCCAGTGCAAAGGATTCAATAAAATTAATCCATTCCATTAAAAACCGCTCATTATTATCTGACTATGGAATGTATAAAATATATTATTATGAAGGTATCTCAAACCTCTTAGATACCCTAAAATCATATCTTTCATCTTCCAAACAAGTGATCATTCCGCAAACTATTGCTGGCCTATTTGAGGCAGAACCTCATTCAATAATTCTTACGAAAAGAATTAAGGAAAGGATTTATGACGAGCTTTTACATGCCTTCTCTCAAGATATAATCTCAGCAATAAAAAAAAAGACAAAACATATGAGCTATCGGTCTAGAATACGGTCTAATTCTGGTGTGTTTCCACTTCCGATCTTTACCAAACCTCACTCTTGCGGGGGGAGTTGCATTTTTTGTCCGAAACAAAATGGTATTCCAAACAGCTACATTGAGAATGAAGATACTTTATTTGCTAAGGCTTGTAGTTATTCGCCTATCGCACAGTTTAAACGTTTCAGCAAGAGAATAAGGATACCTAATGTAAGTAGCTGTATTCCTACTGAAATTATTATCCTTGGTGGATCATTCTCATCACATAAAAAAGAATATCGTAAAAAATTTTTAAATGATCTTTATGCCTCAATGTTAGGATTGAAAGAATGTAATGTTCTCAATAATGCTGTCACGCATCCCCAATACATTCCTTCTGTTGTAACAGTGGAATCAAGACCAGATCAAATCAATACTTCTGAATGTATATTTCTAAGGGAACTTGGGATTTCAAAGGTAGAGATAGGAGTACAACATACTTCAAATACTGTCTTACACTTTAACCGGCGAGGTCACGGTCAGTCTGCGATTATTGAAGCGACACGATTATTGAAGGAAGAGGGGTTTAAAGTTGGTTACCACATAATGTTAGGACTACCAAATGCAACCCAAAAAGATGACATTAAAATGTTAACAGCAACACTGTGGAAAACTGAATATTCACCAGATTATTTAAAAATATACCCATGCGTTTTACTCAAAAATCCAGTTTTCCAACCGAAATTATTTCACCTTTATAAGTCTGAGAAATGGTTTCCAATTAGCAACAATGATGTAACTTTTTTGCTCCGAGCTCTTAGCAAATCAATTCCTTCATATGTTAGAATATCAAGAATTCAAAGACAATTTAATCCAAAAACAATTCTTCGTGGAGTCAGTCCCGGAGTAAGGATAAAGTCTGGAGTCACTTTTTTAGATATTCGTAGCCGAGAAGTAGGCCATGTTTTTCCTGATATTGATTTAGCACAAATTAATGCGGTAATGGAGAATGTCACTTTTAGACTTAATGATGTTTATTTTGAGCTTTTAACAAATGAAAAAATTCTTTTAGGTATGGCAAGAGTTCGAATCCGTGATGATTTTTTAATAATTTGTGAACTCAAAATATATGGAAAAGCAGCACCGGTAGGTTGCCGAGGGTTAATTCAAGGCAATGGACTTAGAAAAGGCTGTTGCGTAATGTTGAAAAGTTTGGACACAAACTGGGATTGAATGCCATATTTGTTAATGCATCGCCAGGAGCGCGCCCCTATTTTAAAAAACAGGACTATTCGGACGCTAATTTTGGCTTTTTAAAAAAAGATATAAAAACAAAAAAACTACTAACATCCGGTTGTACCTGAGCGCAGTAGCCAAGGCGTTTTGAAAATTTTTTGGTTTTCGAAAATCATTAGCTTTTTGAAGATTACCAGTGCCACTGCTCCAGGTGAACCATTAGCGATATCAAACGGAAAAGGAGCAATAATTGGAAATCAATTTCGAATGTCAAAAGTGCAAAAAGATCTTTGATTGTGACGTAGGGCAAGTCTTGATTGATGAAAAGGCAATGCGCCCAAGATTTGAGAAAAAACTGGTTTGTCCGAAATGTGGTGAATTAACAATGGATGATGTCCACCTCACAGAGCTTGGTCAGGGTCAGTTAACTGAAGCAACAATGGATTTCTGAAAAAAAGTTTAAGAGAACAAGAGTAAATCGCTATCGGGATAGGAGCGACCCTCACAGGCCGCCCCTCCCACACCACGCAGCATACGGGTCCGTACTGCGCGATTCGGCTGATCAGGCAGAATCAGATCCAGGGGAACATA
>JAJSZP010000236.1 GCA_030262775.1 Deltaproteobacteria bacterium
TGAGTGGCATTCTACCATAATTTTTCGCGACTGGAAAGCAGCTCCCACAAGGATATCTATTTAAAATGAAAATTGCTGATGTTTTTCCGCCGCGTAGCGGCTTCGTCCAACCAGGCGCTTGAGATGGACTGGGCAAAGCCGTGCCGCTTTTGCAAGGCAGTATTTGACCGATAGTTTTTACCCTTATCATAGTTTTTCGGTTATCATTGCCCAGCCCCTCAGCTTTACGTTCGCAGTCAAAACTAATCAGTGCAAAACGAAAGAAGTATTATTTTAAATAGATCATTGCTTAAGGAGGTATTATATGTCTGCCAAGTTAGAAAAATTAGAACATGAGGCACTCAACCTCTCTCGACAACAGCGTGCATTTTTGGCCGACCGCTTACTCAGCTCTCTTGACGGAGACGTCCTAAATGACGTAGATACTGCGTGGATAGTAGAGGCTGAGCACCGCTATAATGAGTACAAGGAAGGTAAACGACAAGGTATTGCAGCACAGGATGTATTTGCCGAAGTAGATAGGATGCTGAAATGACTTCAGTAATTTTTGATCCCGATGCCCGTACCGAATTTTTATTAGCTGTTCAGTATTATGAGAATTGTCAATCTGGATTAGGTCGTCGTTTTCGCCTTGTTGTCGAATCTGCTGTTCAAGATATTATGGAAAGTCCTTTACTTTACCGTATTCTACATGCGCCTTTCAGGCGGTGTCTTTTGCAAAAATTTCCATATGCGATCATCTATTCTATTGAGCCAGACCATATTCACATAATTGCTGTCGCACATACTAAGCGTAAACCAGAATATTGGCTGATTCGACACAAAGACACTCAGAGGGACAATTTTTAAACCACTTAATGATCTATAGTTTTTCAAAAAAACCTCAATAGAAGGCGGTACTATTGCTTGTCCGAATGACACTGATATTGCTCCAGAAACACTATATGAAAAATGCGAACCAGGCGCTTGAGATGGACTGGGCAAAGCCGTGCCGCTTTTGCAAGGCAGTATTTGACCGATAGTTTTTACCCTTATCATAGTTTTTCGGTTATCATTGCCCAGCCATTCAGCTTTACGTTAGCCCTTCTATATGAAAGAAGTTTATGGCAAGAAAAAACGAAACACTTATCAATTTGCTGACCCAAGTTCCTTGGTGGGTTAGTGTCGTGTTGGCTGCAATTTTTTATGTGGTCCTTAAATTCATCGTACCGGCTATTGAGTTTCAAAGTTTTGCCATTAAAGGTATTATCAATGCCGCTCCGCAGATTGCTCATTTAGTCGCTTTCGTTATTTTAATCCCCGCTCCTGTTGCAGCCTTTAATGCTTGGCGAAAAAGAAAACTCCTCCATAGTCAAAAAGATCTTAATTCCGTTCGCTCCCTATCTTGGCGCGAGTTTGAAGAACTCGTCGCCGAAGCCTATCGTCGCCAAGGTTACACCGTTATCGAAAATCCTGGTTCTGGACCCGACGGCGGTATTGATTTGGTTTTAAAAAAAGACGGCAACCTATTCTTGATCCAGTGCAAGCAGTGGCGCGCTAATAAGGTTGGGGTAAATATTATTCGAGAAATGTACGGCGTCATGATAGCCAAGCATGCATCTGGCGTTATGGTTATTACCTCGGGATTATTCACCCAAGAGGCTAAAAATTTTGCAGCAGGAAAACCCATTGATCTTATTGAAGGAAATCAGCTTGTTACCTTGATCGGTAATATACAAAAAAGACCAACATGTGTGCCAAAACCTACGGCTACAGCTACACCAAAATCTACAGCAAGCAATATTTGCCCGAAATGTGGTGCGGAAATGATCCTTAGAACAGCCCAAAAAGGGCCGAATGTTGGCCAAAAGTTTTGGGGTTGCTCAAATTTCCCTAAGTGCCGTGCCACAGTGGCTTACAAGGGCTAACAAAAGGATTAACTCTGACTGAAAAAGCCTGGCCGTTTTTTGGTTTTTACAACTTTGGTATTTGTTGAACTGTTTTGGCTTTTAACAATGTTTTTATAGGCTTTTTCAGCAGGTTATCCGAGACGTTATACGCAGAGGCTAAAATATATTGAATTAAAATTCAGATATCCTGGCCTGCATTCAAAATCACAATACATACTCAAAGGAGAAGCTGTTATGAGCATGGAAATTTTTCAGAAAGTAAGGGAAATGGGAGAAGAATTAAAGGAAAAAAGAAGAAATGAGGAAATAGATTATAATTATATGACCGCTCCCTGTGGATTGCCATGTTTCGAATGTTATCTTTATCTATCGCAGTTTGACCAAGGAATGGCTGAAACAATAGCAGGTGTCTTAAATGTTTCACCTGAGCAAATCAAATGTAAGGGATGTAGGGGCGAAGATGGAAAATGTGCACATCATTCCATGGAATGCAGGGTTTATAAATGTATTGAAAATACTGATATGAAAACTTGTGCCGAAGGTAACGATTTTCCCTGTGAATATCTTCATCCCCCCCTGTGTCAGGATAGATGTCGCCTCCAGTGAGAACTAAAAATTGGGGCATTGAGGTGATATTTATGAGATACTCTATTGAAATGAAAAAGGCTGTGATAAAAAAAG
>JAJSZP010000237.1 GCA_030262775.1 Deltaproteobacteria bacterium
GCCTCTTCTTCTGCGAGGGCATTGCCGGTAAACAGGAGGAGCAGAAAGGCCAGTGCAAAGAGCAAGAAGAGAATTTTTGGCAATACCCTTTGCTGGCGGTTCTCAATATTTGCGGCACTTGTGCCAGGCATGAATGATGAATCTTTCATTTGTAGATTCGGTTTCCTCACCATTCCTTGAAGCATATACTATAAGCTGTAATAATTGGAGCCTTTGATCTTCCAGGGGCCCTCATTTGCATCTCCCTGTCCGAATCAATAATACATCTCAAAGACGCAAAAGTCGCTGAGGTCCTAGGGCTTTTTGTACCTCTTCCAGATTTGTTCAATATAGTCAACAAGATTCCCTGTTTGCCTGGGATGTCATGTGAATTCCTCGCTTGCAACATCATAGAACTGACTGATGATAGTATGTTGAGATAATTGGCGCATCTCAGCTGGTTTGCCAAGCAGAAATGGGAGTCTCAAAAATAATTACTGATAATAGGGGACGTAATAGGGAGTTGGTTTAATAGTTTAATTTTAGTAAGCTCTTTGAGATAACTCCCATCTGCCCTGGATATGACGAACCTGCAGCTCATATCGCGCCCGTTAGCCTCTTTCGTCCTACTTGAAATTCGGATATTGACATCTCATATTTTAGCACCTATAATAGGTCCGTGAGCTAAGTACCAAATGTGGGGCCAGAAAGGGGGTTGTATGTTACAGGCAAAATTTAGTGTTGACGAAACTCAAGCCCATTTCTTAGGCAATTATAAAGCTTATGGGTTCAAGGATAAAAGCTCTCTACTGCGGGCGGCCATAGACCATTTCAAGAAAGAAATGGAACTTGAAAGTCTAAAAAAATCTGCTGACTTATATTCTGAAATTTATTCTGAAGATGATGATCTGAAAGAATTAACCGAAACAGCAGTAACTGGATGGCCAGAATGACAACGTTGAAAAGAGGTATGATTATTGATGTCAATCTGGATCCGACACTTGGTTCAGAAACGGGAAAAATCAGACCATGCGTGATTGTGACCAATGATGTATACAATAAAAGAGTCCCGGTTATTCAAGTTGTTCCAATTACTGAATGGAATGTAAAAAAAACCCGAATAAAAACCAACGTTGAAATACATCCTTCCAAAGAAAATGGCTTGGCCAAGAAGTCTGTAGCCGATTGTTTGCAAACACGTCCTATTGATCAACGTTATAGATTGGTAAAAATTCGCGGAAAATTGTCCTCTGCTAAGGTACAGGAAATAGATAAATCTTTAAAAATCGTTTTTGAACTTAACTGATAGGTTTAGGAACGGGAGATAAATAAGTTGAACAAAAATTAACAGGATTTTTTGTTGTATTCAAGGCGCGAGGAGCGAGCATAACGGGTTATGTGATCGACGAGCAACGAAGAAGACGGCAAAAAAGACATTAATTTGTTCAAGTTATTTATTGTACGTTCCTTAGCATAACCAGAGGCTAACCATACGCTCCACCGGACTGCCTTTTCTTTGCTTTTTTCTTTTCAGCCGTTGGGTACCACTTTCTTGTCCTTTTGCGTAATCCTTTTGGCATACTCCGGTAGCCCATGAGCTTCACGTTAGCGCTGGAACAAATAATTGACAATGAATGTTAAAGTTGAAATAGAGTTATGTGTATCTGCCAAACAAAAAGATAAGAAGAAAATGTATGACGCTGCTGAATTTCTCACCAATGATACTGATAGCATTTATATCTATCAGCCTAAAGGAAAAAGCCATAATCTAGTAGCAGAATTCACTATTAACAAAGCACGTCAAATAGATGTCGTAGACAGAATTGGAAAAGAATTCAGTTACAATATGGAAAATTACAGTCAGTCAACCATATCGTTTCCCGATAAGCCAACAAAGAAAAAAATAAAAAAGATCAGATGTAAATACACTCCCAAACAAGGCCAATATTTATCATTTATTTATTATTTTACAAAACTAAATGGGATACCACCAGCTGAGGCTGATATGCAAAGGTATTTCAAAACATCTCCGCCAACAGTTCACAACATGATACTTAAACTTGAGGGAAAAGGTTTTATTAAACGTAAGCCTAAAACTCCCCGGAGTATAAAGCTTCTATTGCCGCGTTCCGAACTTCCTGATTTGGAGTAAGGCTTGAAATAGATTTAAAGCACTAACAGGGCAGCCCCCTGGACAGCCGGGGCCCGGCGTTTAGCAGACGTGGAAACTCTCACTTGGCGGGCTACTTCCGCCAGTGGAATTCCAAAATTCTCTACCAATTCAATATGGGGAGACGTGAAGATTTGACATGCGGTGGGAAATGGTGTTTTGGAAGGAATTGCCCCGGCATTTCGGTATATCCCGGCCTTCAGTCTCGCAGGCCATCAAGCGAGGTAAAAAATTTGCAAAAGAGAAGGTGTTCACAGCATCCTCCTGTAATCACGTGTGCAGCTAATATAACGGATATGCTGTGAGGCATCATCAAGATGACAGAGAAGTTGGCTGAGGATTAAGCCTTTTGCCTTTTTCAGAACTTTAGTTTGTTAAACTTTTGGTGCGTGCTCAGGTGACACTAAGTT
>JAJSZP010000238.1 GCA_030262775.1 Deltaproteobacteria bacterium
GGCAATACAGCGCCTTTTATCGGTCTGTTCGGGACTGTGTGGGGAATAATGAATTCGTTTCATGGCATCGGGCTCAGCGGTTCAGCCAGTCTTGCTGTTGTTGCTCCTGGGATTTCAGAAGCGCTTATTGCAACTGCAGCCGGTTTGGCTGCTGCAATACCGGCGGTAATAGCATTTAACTATTTTATGCAAAAGATAAGAACCCTTGAAACTGAATTGCAAAGTTTTTCTGCTGACTTCTTGAATATCATAGAACGTGATATTTTTACTTAGTGCCTGAATGAAAACTGCTAATTTTTCCAATTTCTGCGTCAGGCTTAAATTTTAATCCTCAAAATACTCAATGTATTCCTGTGGTTAAAATTTGCGCTTTCCTTGAACTTGAAAAAATTTTCTAGTTTTCATTCGGGCACCACATAAAAGGATACAAAAAAATGGCATTTGGTGGAAATAATAACAGCTTCATGTCTGATATAAATGTAACACCATTTGTTGATGTTATGCTGGTTCTCCTGATTATTTTTATGGTCACCGCTCCAATGATGATAGAGGGTGTCAATGTCTCTCTGCCTGAAGCAACATCTAAACCGCTTCCTGCAAATCAAGACCAGCTTGTAATAACTATAGACAAGAACAATCTATTATATATAAACGAATATCGGGTGACACTTGATTTTTTACAGGAAAAACTCATAAAAATTCTTGATGGACGGGTTGGCCAGGAGGTTTATTTAAAAGCTGATAAAAATATATCATATGGAATGGTGGTGCGTGTTATGTCAGAGATAAAAGGAGCCGGCATTGAAAAGCTTGGTATGGTGACAGAACCCATAAAGTCCGATAAAGAAAAATAAACTATTTGCTGATGAAAGAAAGTATGTTTGCTCCTTCTTATTTATTTCGCGGTACAGGGAATGCCCCCCTGACATTATTTTTGCTTTTTGCGGTTTCCTTGGTATGCCATGCGATTTTTTTTGCGATCTTGATTTATTTTCCAATCCATACTCCATATAATAAAAAGTTCTTACATTCTGTCATTAATGTCAGCATGGTTACACTTCCTGCTCAGGGATCGGCATCTGGGCCGGCCGGGCAAATTGAGCTTAAATCTAAAATACAGTCAACCAGGCCCAAAAAAGCTCAGGTTTCCAAAATTCCATCAAAAACCAGCAGTGATTCAGACCGGAGTCGCTCAAAAACTGTGTCTGTTGCCCCCAAAAAAGGCAGAAAAATAAAAGAATCGCTCAAAAAAAAGACATTCAAGCCATCAAAAGTTGTCAAAAACGCTATAACAAGGATTGAAAAACAGGTTGAAGATTCAAGACCTGATCAGGTTATAGAGGCAATCAACCGTTTAAAAAGTAAAGTTGGATCAAGTGAAGCAAGGGATATTGGGGTGCAAGGGGAAGGCCTGACTGAACAACAGGGCAGTATGCCAGGTGGAGCTTTTACATGCCCCCCTGCTCTGAAACCAATAGATATTTATAGAGTAGAAATTGCTTATCAGATTCAAAAAAACTGGGCATTTTCCGAGTCGTTAGCGGGTGGGCGCACAGATCTTGTGGTTGAGCTGGCATTTTCCGTCATGCCAGGCGGTGAGATAAAGGATATATGGTTTGATACAAGATCCGGGAACCGGTATTTAGACGAATCTGCTTATAAGGCCGTTATGAAATCAAATCCTGTAAGCCCGCATCCACCCGGACTTGCAGAAAAAGTTGTTTATGTTGGTTTAAGATTTGGCCCTAAAGGTTTAGATCAAAAGCTGGTTAATTAAACGTTTCGGAATTTCTACAACCAATTGAAAACATAGCTATATGTTAGCTCTATTGGGTATTCCATTATTCCAATTGTGAGCGAAGCTAACTAAATTCAGAAGTCTTATTTATGTCGATTCACAACGGACAACACAACTTGAATTTTAATATAATCGGCTTAATAGCAGTAATACACCTTTTTTTTATTGCACCTGCTTTGTGTCATGCAGGATATGATTATATTGATATTAACAACCCTTTTATAAGAAAAATTCCGATTGCTGTCCCTGTTTTCAAGTCTATGTCCGGCAGTAAGGAAGAAAAGTTCTTATCACAAGAAGCATCAAATCTGCTCTCAAAATCATTGGAATTTACAGGTTGCTTCAAGATAATTGACAGGGATGCCTATCTTGTAGATCCTGAAAAATCGAACATAATTGTTACAAATATCAATTTCAGGAATTGGACCGGAATAGGCGCTGAACTTCTTATTACAGGCGGTTTATTTGTAAAAAACAACATAATTGAAATGGAACTCAGGCTTTATGACACATTTAAAGGTTTATTGCTTGTTGGCAAGAGATATAAAGGTGTTGTGAATAACCAGCGTAAAATAATACATCGTTTTTGTGGGGAAGTTATATATAACCTTACCGGCAGCAAAGGAATTTTTGACAGTAAAATAGCTTTTGTATCCACAAGTTCCGGGAACAAAAATATATACTTATGTGAATTTGACGGACATAATCCTGAACAATTGACCTATAATAAATC
>JAJSZP010000239.1 GCA_030262775.1 Deltaproteobacteria bacterium
CCTTTGGCAGTTTTCTCTACTCACTTGGCCTGATTTCTTATAACCGGGGCAGAAACCAAGCCGAAAGCAACATTGATGGCCATCATTAAAAGCCATAATTAGAATTGCTGATCGATATTTTGCCGAATCTGTAATATCTTCTGCACCACATTTTTTCGGCTCTGAAGCTACGCCTAAAATATAACCTTCAATAAAAATAGGTGGTTAACAATAACGACGTCGGAGAAAACAGGCGATTTCAGAGCCTAACTGTTTAATAGGAGGTGAAAGAACGAATTCGATAATTACTGTTGTATTGATTAACGCACTTACGAAAATTCTTTTGGGGTAAAAAATCTAATACTTGTGAAAAGACTGTTCGTCCTTGATACATCGCGATCTCCCTTCGTTTATGTTCTCTCCGAAGGGGTCTACGGGGCTATGTTCTAAAAATCAAGAGGTTACCCCCTTTCAAATGAAATTATTTGCTTTATTTACTGAATGTTATAGATTGTTTCGATGATCTTAACCGGACACTAGTGTTGCCATATATAACTTTTCTCCTATTCTTAGAACACCATACTATATGGTATTTACATTCCCAAACTGTGTGTGCTAAGCTTTTTTTCATTGTTTTGCTCCTTTCGTATTTTGGTCACAGAAACAGCTCTGTTTCCTTTATTCGAAAGGAGCATTTTTTTTAAATACTACAGCATAGCTTTTTCTATTCTCTCCGGCATAGCCGGAGGCTTAGCGCAGGAGTTAGTACACCTGACTCCAAAAACCAGAGCGTTTTTTGCTTTTGCCATTTTTTGCGTTAAACATCGCTTTTGCCAAGTTTTTATTGCTTCTGGCGCTGGTGATCACGTCGTTGGGCGTCTGGAAAGGAGGAAATCGTGGGTTTTGATGATATCAGTTACAATTTTAGTATTGCTAAAGTACTATCAATTTTTATGGTCGCCACGGGGCACTATTTTGGTGGAATTCTTTGGATACCTACGTCATTTGCTTTGTTCATATTTGCGTTCTCTTCCGGTTTCTTTACTTCACGGAAGTATCAACACCCTTTTAGCAAGAAGAAGTTCTGGTATGCAAAAATAGTTCGCATGTGTTATCCGATTCTTATCATAGATATATTCTTGTTTTTCTTTTTTCTATTACAGCAGAAATCTGGCATTTTTTCGTGGCAGACGTTGCCTTCTATGATTGGGATAAATGGTTTTTTGACGTGGTTCAACTTGGCAAACCCGTCTCCATTTGGAGCAGGACTATGGTTTTTTACGTTACTGTTACTTTTCTACTTTTTCTATCCACTACTCTCCTTGTTTAACAAAAAACATCCCATTGCGATTGCTTTCCTTCTGGCTTCCCTATTAGTAACTACTATTCTTCATTACATGATGCCCATGGGGCATATGTTATGGATGGCAGCATTTGCCTTTATATTGGGTAATTATTCAGGTGTGCATGGGTGCGATATATCTCCATGGATTTGCGTTTTTTTGACTACCATTTCTTGTTTGTTGTTGCTGTCTCTAAATACAGTTATTGACTATAACCAGTTAAATGACATATTAATCATAGTTGCCTGTATTTCCATAATCGGATATTTGCTTAACAAGCGGTTGCCAAATTTTATCATAAATAAACTCTTGTTGCTATCCGGTTGTGTCATCCAGATTTACTTCATCCACACGTATTTATTCGTTAAATTGATAACTAAACAGCCTATAATCAACTACTTAATTTCGATGTTTGTTATAATTACTATCGCATTTCTTCTCAGCAAAATATCAGATAAATTAAGCTCATTGAACGTAAGAAAAGTATAGTGGACCCCAAAAATGAGACAGTGTGTTAAGGTGTGTTTCCAAGAAAAAGGAGGCACTTCAATGAGCAGAAAAAAACACAGCAAGGAATTGAAGGCGAGAATTGCCCTTGATGCAATAAAGGGTCAGAAAACAATGTCTGAATTGGCTTCAGAATATAGGGTTCACAGCAATCAAATAGGTAGATGGAAAAAGCAGTTGCTTGAGTCAGCCCCTGATATTTTTAACAGGGGAAAAGACAAAGAGACTGAGAAAAAAGAGGTTGAACGAGATCGTTTATATAAAAAGGTTGGACAATTGCAGATCGAAGTGGACTGGCTAAAAAAAAGACAGGTTATCTGGAATGAGCGCAGGTGAGAAGATAAAATGCATAGAACCAAAAGATTCAGATCTCAGTATCAGCAGACAGTACGACTTGCTGGGGCTGCCACGGTCATCTTATTACCGGCCCAGGGTTTTCCTGTAAACCGCAAACGTGTTCGACGGCTGATGCGTTTAATGGGTATTGAATCAGTAGCCCTCAAACCGAATACAAGCAAGCCATGCAGAAAACATAAGGTGTATCCATATCTCCTGAGGAAATTGTCGATTACAGAGCTTGATCAGGTCTGGTGTTCCGACATTACCTATATCAGGCTGGCGCATGGATTTGTTGTATCTA
>JAJSZP010000240.1 GCA_030262775.1 Deltaproteobacteria bacterium
CTGTTTGATTCATGGTACACTCCTTTTTTAAAAGTGCCCGAAATTGGACAAGTATAGGAGTTATACACTATTTTTGATTTTTTTTCCGCCGCATAGCGGCTTCGTCCAACACCGGATATGGCTGCTTTATCCTGAACTTATATCCGCTATGTTCGCTTCGCAGCGCTTTCTTGATCGTATTTTTGGAATGACCTGTCTGTCTTGCTATCTGTTTGATCTTTTTTCCATAAACTCTGTGAGCTGTCCGAATGTAATCATATTGATCCACCATGAGCATTCTCCTCTCTCCCTCCGATTTTTGAATTGGTAACAACCATTCCTATATCAGAGGTCGGCTTCAAGGGGGTCAATTTTGGGTTGTAATTTGCCCCTCAGGGGGGTCAATTTTAGGTTAGCAAAACTATGCGTGAAATATATGATGAAACAGCTTTGAAAAACAGGCCAAAATCCAAATAAGCTTTTTCAAGCATCATTCAAAACAAAAATTCTCAAAAAGCTAAATGAGTGCATACTCTTGGTGTGATAGAAAATCAGCGGATACTAAGTAAAGAATCCCTGCCCTCCGGGTAGGGATTCTTTACTATTTTTAACGCATGTCTGATACAATATATAGAATAAAAAAGTTTTACAGGTGATATAGTTGCTAATTTTTTCACAACATGCAGTATGTCTTTAGGTCAGAATGTACTATATATTATGAGGGGGTGTGGGATATAATTAGTAATGTCCGGTTAGATTCTTGCATGTAACCGGCAAGGTTTTTGTTCTTTGAAAAAGAATAAAACTGTAGAACTACTGGTATCACGAAGTTCATTTTGTAGTTGTATCCGTAGTTCTCTAACTATTTTAATATTTATAAAGGGTGTTGAAAGCAGGCTGTTTAATCCATAGCCCATTTAAGCAGTAAGCTTCCCCAGGTAAAACCTGCACCAAATGTTGAGAGAATGACCCAGTCTCCCTTGCTCATCTTTTTTTTCTCATAAGCTTCCGACATAGCAATAGGTATTGTCCCTCCTGTTGTATTACCATATTTATCTATGTTTATAATAACTTGATCTTTATTAAGTTTCATCTTATTTGTTACTGCATCAATTATTCTTAAATTTGCCTGATGGGGAATTAAAAGTTTTATATCTTTAACGGTGAGTCCGTTTTTTTTTATAATTTTTGTTGAGACATCTGCCATGCTATTAACTGCAAATTTAAATACTGTTTTACCTTCCTGATAAAGAAAATGTTTTTTTTCTTTTACAGTATCATAAGAGGCCGGCATTAGACTTCCACCAGCCGACATGCCTAAATACTTATACCCTGAGCCATCTAAATGAAGAATAACATCCTCAATTCCAAGGCTTTTATCATTTGACGGCTCTAACAGAACAGCTCCTGCACCGTCTCCAAATATAGGACATGTATTTCGATCCTCATAGTCAATTATGGAGCTCATTTTGTCGGCCCCGATTACCATAATTTTATTATGTTTTCCTGTTTCAATAAATTGAGAAGCGGTAGCCAAAGCATAAACAAATCCTGTGCACGCACCATTTAAATCAAATCCCCAGCTTTTTGTGGTATTAAGCTCTTTTTGAACTAGAGCTGCCGTGGCTGGAAAAGGCATATCAGGAGTTATTGTGGCAACTATAATTAGATCAAGTTCATTGGCTGATATATTTCTCTGCTCAAGAACTGTCTTTGCAGCTTTGGCTGCCATATAAGAAGTGCCTTTATCATCATCAAGAATTCTTCTTTCCTTTATTCCTGTACGTGTTGTTATCCATTCATCAGTTGTATCAACCAGTTGTTCTATATCTTTATTTGTAAGTTTTCGATCCGGAACATAGTGACCGACACCCGTAATAATTGCGCGCATTAAAAGCCTCCTATATATTCATGGGTTTTCGAATTTTTTATCTTGACTTTTTTGTAGATTTATAAACTTATTTATTTTCAATAAGTTGTAACTATTTTTCTAATGACTTGTTATTATTGGCAATAAGAAATTACTAAAATAGGTTGCGTCAATCTTGGTCGATTGGCACAAAAGTTTAGGTTTGGCATAGTTACTTTGGGTTTTCCCATAAAAATAGACACAGTTAAAAGCAACCTTCTGATTTTATGGTTTGATCGAACTGGGCTGGCGTTAGGTAACCCAGTGTAGAATGTTTCCGTTTTCGGTTGTAATAAACTTCAATATATTCAAACACGGTCGGTAAAGTGTCATTATGGCCCTTAAAATGCTCATGATGAATCATCTTAGATTTGATGATACTGAAAAACGACTCGGCAATCGCGTTGCAGAAGGTTTGCTGCAACTGGATACGCATGCTTCAAGTCGGTTGTCGGGCAGTATTTGCGCCGAACTATCGATTTGAGTCCAATTGCCTTTATTCTGCGGGCAACTCGGTTCTTACTGATCTGAAAACCATTATCATTCAATTCAT
>JAJSZP010000241.1 GCA_030262775.1 Deltaproteobacteria bacterium
TGATTTTTTCATATCGTCAATAGATGATACCTTGATTTTAGCCAGTTCTTCAGCTTCAGGAATGTTTGGTGTAATTATAAGCGCTAAAGGCAAAAGTTCTTCTATCAGGGTTTTTTTTGCTTCATTTACTATAAGTGGAGCCCCTCCTTTTGCCACCATTACAGGATCTACAACGAGCTTGTTTATTCCATATTCCCGCAGCTTTTTAGAAACTGCTCTTATTATTCTGGAATTTGCCAGCATCCCTGTTTTGGCTGCATCAATTCCTATATCTGTGGCTACGGAATCGAATTGCTTTTCTACAAAATCTTCCGGGACTTCATAAACCCCCTGTACGCCAAGGGTATTCTGAGCGGTCAAGGTAGTTATGACACTCATTCCGAATCCGCCCAAGACGGTGATAGTCTTCAAATCAGCCTGTATCCCCGCTCCTCCGCCTGAATCCGATCCGGCGATGGTCAGAACCCTGCTAACAACCATGACTTATCTCCTTGAGTAAATTAAAAAAAGGCCGATACCTTCCTTGCTGGAGATATGGCCCTTTGAAAATAAAAACGTAACAAATTTAGTTTACGCTCCCTACGCTGGTATAATCCAGATCAGGTTCAAAGGGTATCTTCTCAGCCGGATAGGCACCCCTGCACTTAATTTTATATTTTTACCCCAACTGTCTCGTATAATCAAGCATATTATTAAAAATCAGCAATTCTAATTTTAAAAAACAACACACATCCTGTCCTCATCAAAGGAAAAATCCTTCCGTAGATTCCGCAGTTTCAAAGACCAACGGCACAAATTTCTTATTATCCCACCAAGTTTTTTCTTACTTCGCTATAAATAGTTCTATGATGGTATGTTGAAATAAAAACCAATGGAATATTTAATGAAATTTCACAATGTTGTGAGTTTTAATTAAACTTAGGCAAGTCGGCTTTTCTCTTGTTTTTGCGTATTTTCTATGTTTTTTGAAACGTAACTAAAGCCTGCAAAAACTTATTAGGCTATCAACTATTTGGAATAATTAAATAATATTGTCGAATTCCATAATTAGAATTGCTGGATATCTACAGCCCCATCTTACATGTGATAATGTTTCAAGGTTCTTCATAGGTTCTTCCTGTACCCTTTGGAACTTTATTCCATGCTGGGTGCTCTTATTCTTCAGCAGACGTTCGATTTCACTTCGGCATCTTTTCTGAAAGCATTCATAAATTTTTAGTTCGATTTATGTTATTGTTGGTATCAAGTATATTGTTGATTTTCTTGATGGCTTCTGATTGTGTTAGTGTCTGTTTGATTTGATTTTGAGTTTCCATATCAATAATGTATTCGACATCAATACAAAAGTTCAGCTATATTTACGGGTAAAGGGCAGCGCTAACCCCACTTTCGAGCTTGTCGCAAGCAGACTTTTTTCGGATATTGCAATATCAACTTGTTATGAAATATTGATAGTTTTAGCCTGAACCATAATCTACTGATAATAAAGCATATTGGAGGAAACACTGATAACAGCAAATGGTTGAAATTCCTTACAACAAAATTATTGAGTTTCTTCGCGGCATTGTTCCTTTTAATGAGCTTCCCCATGAAGTTCTAAGCAGCCTTCCCCAAAAGATATCAATTGATTATTTTCCCAGAGAGAGCTTAATCCTTGAGCAGGATGGTTCTCCGTGTGATTATCTCTATATTATCCAGACTGGCGCAGTGAAGAAAACTGTCCGCAAGGATGGTGTGGATATCCTCCTGGAATATAACGCCGAGAACGATTTTTTCGGAAGCGCTTCCCTTATCAACAGGACAGGCCCGGCATTCAATGTCAGAGCCCACGAAGATACGGTATGTTATTTACTTCCTGGGGAGACCTTTGATGAACTGATGCAAAACCATGCAGGGTTTCACGAGCATTTTGCCATCCGCTTGTCCAGGCTTGCGTACCGGCTGAAAAAGGCCCGGACGGGTATTTTTGCGCCTCGCGGGGTATCGGACACAGTGGTGTTCCGATCAGACGACTATTTGTTCAATGTCACGACCGGCGAGCTGGTCAAACAGAAACCAATAACATGCTTGCCTTATCAGGAAGCCTCTTTTGTGGCCAAATTGATGGCCCGTGAGGGGGTTGGTTCCGTTGTTGTGGTTGATGCTCAGAATCGCCCCCAGGGGATTGTTACCAAGAGCGACATGACAAATCGAATTCTTGCAACAGGAAAGACTGGATCTGAACCAATCAGAACGATCATGAGTACACCTGTTTTTTTCGTTGCTCCGGAGGAATTATGTTTCAACGTCCTTTTTAAAATGGCGCGGTTTAATTGTCATCACATCTGTGTTGTTGAGGGAAAGTCGCTTTCAGGCATTATCTCGCAGCATGACCTGATCATACTCCAGGGATCTAATCCCCTTGCTGTAATCAAT
>JAJSZP010000242.1 GCA_030262775.1 Deltaproteobacteria bacterium
AAAACTTTATGAAGAAAGTGGGAACAATCTTGAGTCCCTTTATCCAATGGGCCGCAATGACCGGGGTAAACAACGAGCCCTGGATGAAGAAACCTGCCTTGGACTTGTCCGTTTGAGAGAAGAGATGCCGGATGTTACCGTTCCGTTTATTATAAAGACAATGAAAAAACGTGATGTTGTTTCGCCGAACACTTATCTTCCCCTTTCGACGGTTTACCGATTTTTTCATCAACACAACCTTATGAGAAAGCACACAACGGTTGAAGACAGGAGGAAATATGAAGCAGAAATGCCCAATGACATATGGCAAAGCGATGTTCTGCACGGCCCAAAGCTTATTGCAGGAAACAAAAGACGCAAAACATACCTGATAGCCTTTATTGATGACCATTCCCGCTTGATACCCTATGGCCAATTTTACACATCGGAAAATGTCCGATCATTTATGCATGCCTTTGAGCAAGCTTTATTGAGACGGGGACTGCCCCGGAAATTGTACGTGGATAACGGCAGCGCCTATCGATCTCAACAGCTTATGCATACGACAGCGTCTCTTGGCATTGCCCTGATTCACGCCAGGCCTTATAAACCTCAGGGAAAAGGGAAAATTGAGAGATTTTTCAAAACAGTACGAAGTCAGTTTTTGCCTGATTTCAGCAAAGATACCCTTCAAGAAATTAACCAGGCTTTTGCAGCCTGGCTATCAGATGAGTACCACTCCCGGAAGCACTCCTCCACTGGCAAATCACCACTTGCCCGATTTGTTGATAATATTGAATGCGTCAGATCTGTACCGGACAATCTTAAGGATCATTTTAGAAAAGTTGCCAGACGCAGGGTCAACAAAGACCGAACCGTAGTGCTTGATAAACGCTTGTATGAAGGACCTGTTGAGTTGATTGGAAAACAGGTGGAGTTGCTTTTTCATGAAGAAGAAAGGGATCGTGTAGAAATCAGGCATAAGCAGCAATCCTATGGCATTCTCAAACAGGTAGACCTGAATGTTAATTGTCGGGTTAAGCGGGACAAAAACAATGATCCGGTAATATCCGGAGGCAATTCAATACCGCAAAGCGGCCGGATATGGGAGGTAAAATCATGAATTATCGCGCCTTTTTTGAACTTCAACGAGAGCCTTTTTGTGCGGACATAGCTCACAAGGAGATACTGGTCACCGCTGGCCTGAAAGGGGTTGAAGATCGGATACGTTATGCAATACGCCTTGGGTCAATAGCCTTGATCACAGGAGAGATCGGAAGCGGCAAATCAACTGCATTAAGGTATGTTGCAGGTCTGTTTCATCCTTCGGAATACAGAGTGATTAATATTACCGCATCTTCGGGTTCCATACTTGAGTTATATCGCCAGATATTGAATGAACTGGGGATTGATATGACCGGGATTTCAAGGGCCGTAATGACAAGACAGATTAAACAGGAAATTCTGGAGCTGGTACTCGGCAAAAAGATGAAAGCCGTTTTAGTTATTGATGAAGCCTCTCTGCTCCGGCTTGATGTTTTTGCCGAACTGCATACCCTGACCCAGTTTGAAAGTGACTCAAAACCGTTCCTTCCAGTTGTGCTTGCGGGTCAGGCAAATCTTATCGACAATTTGCGGTATAGGAACTCAATGCCCCTGGCATCAAGGATAGTTGGGAAATGTCATCTGCAAGGTGTCAATAAAAAAGGCATGGAGGAATACCTGGCTCACCATCTTTCCATAGCAGGTATGGAAAGAAATATATTTGAAGAAGCTGCAATGACAGCTATCCATCAAGGTTCAGGCGGTCTGTTCAGAAAGGCCAATCATCTGGCCCGAGGTGCTATCATTGTTGCAGCCAAACACAAATCTGCAATGGTCTCTTCTGAACATGTTCGGATTGCAGCGACTGAAATTTTTTAATCAAGGGGGAAAAATGAATTTTTACGAAGACAAGGAGTTTGAGCAGAAAATAGAGCAGATCACAGATCAGTTTGGATATTTGTTACTGGATATTATATTTATGAGTTTTCAAAAAATTAATACCGAGAATCAGATACTTAAAGAGTTTTTAGATGCCAGGTTGCAGATTCATAAAGAGGAAGCATTTTAGAGTTTCGGTGAAACGGAGTCAGGATATCCTGAGGAGGAAACCTGACAAGGGATAACCGGAAGCAGGTAGCATTGAATAATGCACCAGGGGGAAGTGGATAAATTCTGCTTCCCCTTAATAATTATTTAAGCTTTCCTGCTCATGCCTTAAAAAACCCTTATAAATCAGTTGGAGCAAAGCGACTTCCTCTTTTTGTTCAAAATAAATTGAAAATTTTTTAGCTTGTTTAAAATAATCAGAAAATTTTAGCCGGGATAAAAAGGCAATCAACATTAACCTTAAACATTCTTGCCTTTCTGTTTCACACAGTACTTGG
>JAJSZP010000243.1 GCA_030262775.1 Deltaproteobacteria bacterium
TAACTTCTTTTTTCAATCCACATGAAAACAATTTTGTCGATTTATCACCATCAATTAAATTCCATCCAATTACATCTATAAAAACACTTGCTTCATATGTTTCATAACCATCAGCTAATAGAAGTAATACATTCTTCATCGTTTCTCCTTATTTGACCCGCCTAACCGCTCGGCATAAGGCGCGGCGGATTTTTGCCGTCGCACGTAATGCCGTTGTTATATTTCTTCTGATAAATCAACCCATCTCCCTTTTGTGAGCGGTTCCAAATCATTAGGCTTCAATTTAAAAACAGCAAAAGGAGTACCAGCCGCAGCCCAGATAACTTCATATCTCTTCAGGTCTGGATCTAATATTGTTTCCAAGGGTTCATTATGGCCTACTGGAGGTACACCACCAACTGCATACCCGACTCTTTCTTTCACATACTTTCCATCAGCTTTGTCAAGTTTCAAACCCGTCGACTTTTGGATTTTCATTACATCTACTCGATTTGAGCCGGATGCTATGACAAGAATCGGAAGGTCAGTTTCCTTCTCTCTAAACACGAGAGATTTAGCTATTTGAGAAACTGTACACCCAATACTGTCAGCGGCCTCTTGTGCAGTCCTCGTTGAACCGGGCAGTTCTTTAACCTTAAAGGAGAAGCCCATGGCAAAAAGGAAATCCTGTACACGTTTTGCACTGTCTCTTAGTTCTGATGCCATAAATTTGTTTCTTTGAAAAAAACGCTATTCTCTAAATATGTCTTAGGATTGTAACCTACTTCGTTTTTGAAAGTCTGGGGCTTCCATAGACCTTCGAACCAATAACTGAGTGCAATTTCTTATATTTTCTTCACTATAAAGTGTAAATTCATCTTTGTAAAACTCGGTAAAAAGATCGTCAGCGATTTCACTGCTGTTCTTTTGTTCCCCGATTATCCTTGAATAAATATTTAATGCCGCCTGACGAGAGTTACGAAAAGCGCTTTCCACATTTGCTCCGGTTATTGGCCCCTGATGGCCCAAGCCTAAAATTGTGGGTCTGAGTGATTTCATATAATCCATTGACGCCATATATTCTGAAAAACCGGTGAAGAAAAGGGGTAAAAAACAACGCCCCGGATAGTGAAATCCCAGAGAATCCGATAAAATCAATGCATCGGTTTCCGGTATATGAACAATTATGTTTCCAGGCGAATGACCTTTTACTTTTACGCATCGTAGTATAATACTACCCAGGTCAATCTCATGATTATCTTTTACAACAATGTGATTGTCAGGAAAGGAAAATTTCTCTATCGGGGATCGTCCAGGCTTGATTCCCAGAGCCGACAACATTTTTGCCATGTATCGGTCTTCGTTTATCATTATCTTTAACGCTTTGGGATGAGTAATAAAGTCCTGTGTTCCCTGGCCAGCTACTATCATAGCATCGGGAAATCTTTTATAAAGACCATCTAAGCCTGTCAGATGATCGGCATGTGGGTGCGTTACAACTAAATATGTGGGAGATACATTCAACGATTCCAATTGGTTTATTACCGTATCCGTAATTGCCGAAATGCCAACTTCGATAAGCGCGGATGCATTATTCCCCTGAACGAGATAGAGGCTGAAATAGTAATTACCCAATACCCATAAGTTCTCTGATAATAATGCCGGGAAAATATGTTTTCCTATATTTCCTTTCATAGTTACTTCCCCAAAACAACATCTTGAAAATATAACGCAGAACTCACAGGCAGTGAGGGCCGGAGGCCCTTGCTGTCCTGGTGAAGTGGCATGTTATAGGTCATTGCGATTAATTATGAAAAATCTTTTCTAATTTAGCTAATCAATCTCTCCTCAAATTGAGGAAGATCGTCATCGATTGTATAAAAATCCGATTTTTGACTGCACCAAATATGACCAATTGTTTTGAGGTTTGTAGGTGAATCCAAGGAACCTGCGGCTATTGCAATGTTTGGTTGATCTTTTGGGTGCCAGAAAAGAGATGATCCACATTCTGAACAAAAGCCCCGGTGTACATTGGCAGTTTCATCAGTAGGGGATTTAAACCACTTCAAACTTTTCTGCTTAGTAATTTTTAAATTTTCGACTTTTACGCTAGTGTATGCGCCATAATTACCATGAAATTTTTTGCATTTTGAACAGTGGCAATTGACAATATCCCTCAGATCTCCATGTATTTCAAATTGAACTTGTCCACACAAACATCTACCTTTAGTTTTTTTATGAATATTATTGTTTACCATTTATTTACTCCTCCGCAGATAGAAATGTTTAGTGAATTATTATTGCCAGCTCATTAGTGTCCAATTAAGAATCGAATAAATTCAACTGGATATGGCCGCTAGTAATTTTGTTTTTGTAAGCATCATCTGTAAATGCCTGTAGAATGGGCATTTTTTCAAAAA
>JAJSZP010000244.1 GCA_030262775.1 Deltaproteobacteria bacterium
TTGAACGAAACCGCTCCGCAGTAGTTTTTTATTTTTTCTAAATTTGTACTTTTTTGTTATCTTATTTTAAATTCCTTCAAAATACTTAATCATAAATAAAGGAGCTACTTATGGGCAAATTTCACTATCAAATGCTAAGGCTGATGGAAATGAAAAATTTCAGTCCGGAAACAGTTAAATCCTATCTTTTACAAATGAAACAATTTGTAAAGCATTATAACACATCACCTGATATTCTTGGGGAAAAAGAAATTATTGACTATCTATATTACTTACAAAAAGAAAAGAAGTTGAGCTTTTCCAGCATTTCCGTGGCATACAGCGCTATTAAATTTTTCTATCAGTCCGTACTAGAAAAAGAGGTTGATTTTAAACGCGTCCCTTTTCCAAAAACGAAGAAAAAGCTGCCAGTCGTTCTTTCCAAAGAGGATATCAAATCCATTTTGGATGTAACAGATAATTTAAAGCATAGAGTGATTATAATGACTGCCTATGATACAGGATTAAGATTATCTGAGATAAGGAATCTTATACCGTCAGATATTGACAGCAATCGCATGCAGGTACGAGTCAGGCATGGTAAAGGACAGAAGGATCGATATACCATATTGTCTATGTCTTTGATTCGGGAACTAAGGAAATATTATAAAGCATGCAAGCCAAAACAGTGGCTTTTTCCTGGTAGTAACGAGAATAATCCCCTTTGTCGCATGTCAATACAAACTATGTTTAAAAAAGCAAAAAAAAAGCCCGGATTAGTAAACCGGCAACGTTTCACTCATTGCGCCACAGCTTTGCCACCCACCTTTTAGAAAGTGGAACCAATCTTGTAACAATTCAGTGTCTTCTTGGTCATTCATGCTTAAAAACCACTCAAATTTATCTTCATGTTCAACGTATAGATACAGATAAAATACATAATCCCCTTGACCAGATTTTGGGAGAGTGAGATGGAAAACCCCAAACCGGCAAATAGAATTGAAGTCGCTGATATTTTCAGAGAATTCGGACGTCAATATAGAATATCCCACAACCTTCCTGATAATATAATCAAAGTGATGCATAATATTGAAAGATGTCGTACTTCATTCTTTGGCGGTCATGTTGACCAGTGTGATGAATGTGAATTTAAGCGAATATCCTACAATTCATGCGGGGACCGTAACTGTCCCAAATGCGGTATGTTAGCTAAAGAAAAATGGCTTGAACAGAGGAAAAGAGAGCTTTTACCAGTTCCCTATTACCATATTGTTTTTACTATTCCACAGCAGCTTAATGATTTAGCGATGTACAATCCTGAGATTATCTACAGAATACTTTTCAGATCTGCCAAAGAAACGCTGATCAAACTCGGCAAGGACGCTAAACATCTTGGCGCAGATATCGGGGCTATTTCAGTTTTGCACACCTGGGGACAGAATCTCTCTTTTCATCCCCATTTGCATTGCATTGTTCCTGGTGGAGGATTATCAGAAGATGGAAAAAAATGGCTATATCCTAAGAAATCAAAGAAAAAGAAAAAATTCTTTGTCCATGTAAATGTGATTTCCGATCTGTTTAAAAAGGTTTTTCTCTATTACCTCAAATGGGAACTGAATGATGGCAGCTTAAAAGGGTTGGAAAATAAAGGTCAAATCAGCAAGCTTCTAAACACACTTTATAAAATAAAATGGATAACCTATTGTAAAAAACCGTTTGGCGGACCAAAGCAGGTGTTGGAATATATCTGCCGTTATACTCACCGGGTGGCTATTTCAAATAACCGCATCATCAAAATCGAAAAAGGCAGAGTGTTTTTTAAATGGCGCGACTACAAAGACGGCAACAAAGTTAAGATTATGTCTTTAGAAGCTGATGAGTTTATACGCCGTTTCCTTATGCATATCCTGCCGTCAGGTTTTATGAAAATCCATTATTTTGGTATTTTGGCCAGCCGCAACAAAAAAACTAAACTTGCTCGCTGTCAGGAAATTTTTGGTGTAAAAACTATCCTCAAAGAAGATGAAGAAAAAATATCCTGGCAGGAGCGTTTTCATATTCTGACAGGAATTGATCTGCTTTGTTGTCCCAAGTGTAAAAAGGGTAAGATGTGTTTAAAGGAAAAAATAGAGCCGCTTAAAAGAGCGCCGTCATAATTTTGAAACAGTTTTTTGGGATTTTATTTATTTTTATAATATGTAATAACTGCAGAAGGGATACGTACGTTTAAATTGATGAATTATGCCAGATTAGCGTTCATTTTGTCAAAGAGATAATCATCACTATTTTGCGCTTTATAATTATTAGTAAAAAACACACCTTTTTTTACACTTCTAAAGGATACAAAACAACTAATAAATCCACATAGTAAGCTCGGGCCGCAGCTTCGTTCAACGCATT
>JAJSZP010000245.1 GCA_030262775.1 Deltaproteobacteria bacterium
GCCATGCTTTATTTTTTTTGTCAGAAATTCATCAGCTATATATTCGGGCATATTGCGCAAGGCATCTGACATGGATATTATTCTGTCATTTATTGCTCCGGTTAAAAATAGCTGTTCCAGTTCTGATAAGTTTACAGCCTCATTAATTGTAAATCCACTGCTTTCGATTCTTCTAAGTTTTTTAAGATGTCCACCGCAGCCAAGTTCCTTACCTATATCTGAACATAGAGTCCTGATATAGGTGCCTGAAGAACAGCATACCTCAAAACTTATAAAAGGCATATTTATTTTAACTATTTTGTTATACGATATAAAAACATGTCTTGAAGATTTCCTGACAAATTTGCCTTTTCTCGCAAGCCTGTATAATGGGATACCCTTGTGCTTTAATGCTGAAAAAGCCGGTGGAACCTGTTCTATTGTTCCTTCAAATTGTCTGAATACAGCTCGAATTGTTTTTTCAGTAAAATTCAGTTCATCACTTGTAGAAATAATTTTTCCAGTGGCATCCTGAGTGTCTGTTTCCACGCCCAGGTGCAGTACAGCTTTATATTTTTTACTTCCAGTTAAAAAAAATCCGGATAGCTTTGTTGCTTTATTAATGCAGCAAAGCAGTACACCTGTTGCCTCTGGATCAAGAGTTCCTGCATGTCCGACTTTTCCGGCCCAGAATAGTTTTTTTATAATGGCCACAACTTTTGCTGAAGTTATATTAACAGGCTTGTCAATAACTATAACTCCATTTAGTTTATTGTTCATAAATATAAAAAAGGTTCACGGTTCACTGTTATTATCAAAGTTCAACAGCAATGTCTAATAGCTGCGTTTTTATATTAGATAGTGTTGACTCAATACTGAATCCTGCGGCTCTGTTATGCCCGCCGCCACCGAACGAACTGGCTATTGCAGCCACATCAACCGTTCCATCAGAGCGGAGACTAACATGGTAATTCTCATGGTTTTCTGATACTCTTTTTTCATTTGATAATTCATGTATAAGTGCGGCAACTTTAACCTTTTCTATGCTTTTTGCATAATTGATAAGGCCGTCTGTGTCCTCAGGCAGCGTTTTGGTTTCATCAAGCATATCTTTTGTTAATATCATCATGGATATTTTACCGTTATCTGAAATTTCAATAGATTCAAGCGCCATTTTCAGGAGTTTTATCCGCCCAAGAGAGTATCTGCCATAAATATGCAGGGCAACATTATACGGATCCACTCCAGCTTCAACCATTTTTTCGCAGATCGCAAAAGCGGATTTATTTGTATTTGAAAAACGGAACGACCCGGTATCAGTCAAAATACCTGTATATATTGAGGTGGCAATTGCACTGTTACTAATGGGGAGAGCCATTTCTATTAACAGGTTGTATATTATCTCTGCTGTGGCACATGCAGATGTATCTATAAGATTAAGATTGCCGAATTTGGTATTAGTTATATGGTGATCAATGTTTATTATTACTGGTATCTTGCTGATAACCGAAGAAATTTTGCCAATACGCTGAAAATCTGCGCAGTCAAGAATAATGGCGGTATCATAAGTATTTGTTTTCTTGATTTGACGGACAATTTTTTCAACTGACGGTAGAAAACGATATGCAGATGGAACAGGGCTTTCATTATAAAGAGTTATATTTTTGTTCAGTGCATCAAGAGCAAGTCCCATAGCAATCAACGAGCCTATAGCATCTCCGTCAGGATTTATGTGAGAAGCAATTATAATATGGTTGCTATTTTTCAGGTGGTTTATAATCTTTTTCATTATCTGTTTTTGTAGTTTTGAGCAACTTATCTATACGCGAAGCATAGTCAAAGGATTCATCGTATAAAAATTCTATATTAGGCATATAGCGTAAACCAAGATGTTGAGATAGAACTCGTTTTACATATCCATGAGCGCTTTTAAAGCCTTCTATAGCTCTCTCAATGTTTTTCGGAGCAGAAGCAGTGAAATATATACGGGCTTTCCTTAAATCATCCGACAACTTGACATCAGTAATTGTAACCATCTCAAGGCGAGGGTCTTTAATATCTTTTTGCAATAAATCTGACAGAACTTTTTGTATATGGCCGCCAACTCTGTCAGAACGAGGAAATGTTTTCATAAATTAATAATTTCCATTTCAGTATCAATAATCTCAGCCAGACCTGTCCTGTCGGCAAGATTAAAAATTTTATCAATACATGAATTTATCATCATTCGATTATTACCCACTATTGCAAAGCCTATTTCCGCTTTTTGGTAAATGTCATTTGAGCCCACTTCTGCGACCGATACAATAAAATTGTTGCGTATCCTGGCGATAATGGATTTTACAATCTTTCTTTTACTTTTTAATGAGCGGCAGTCATGCAG
>JAJSZP010000246.1 GCA_030262775.1 Deltaproteobacteria bacterium
GAAAGGAGAAGCATTTTAGCGATGTATTTTTTGGATTCAACAGGTTTATTTTTTTGAAACATGTAACTAAAAAAAACTAAAAATCGGTCTTGACATGGGGTCCACTTTACAATGATAATTATCATGTAAAGTTTTTGTGAAACACTATACTATACTTCGAAAGGCTACAAATGGCTCTTTTTTGGGTACAACACGGCAAAAGCCTGCCCAAAAAAAAGAGCTCAAAATCAATATCTTGGATATTTTTCTCATCTCTCAGGTTTTCCTTGTTATATATTGAGTTAAGCTGTTTAGCCGTAACTCCTTGTTTTTTACTGGCGCGCCCGGAGGGATTCGAACCCCCGACCTACGGATTCGAAGTCCGGTGCTCTATCCATCTGAGCTACGGGCGCATGAAGAAAGAAATGGGGTGAGTGAAGGGGCTTGAACCCTCGACAACCGGGGCCACAACCCGGTGCTCTACCAACTGAGCTACACCCACCACAGAAAAAATTATATCTAACATATCATATATAATATTTCAAGAAATTTATCTATTTTAAATTTTAGGTAGTGTTTAAGAAGTAGCGGTGAATTCGCTATAGACAGCTTTTTAGATAAATGGTAAATAAAAAATATACCAATTTATCGGCTACAAACTTAAGCTGGGACGCTTTGTAAATTCAACAGGTTATTTGAGGATAATTTTATAGCCATTCTTGCCAGCGGTAAGTCGCCCATCTTGTTTACTATCCATTCAAACAGATCTGGAAAGTCTCTCTCAAATAATCGTTCAGCCGCTGTTGTTCCATCAGGTCTCGTTAGACCAAAGTTATGAATAACGGTTAATGCTTTTAATCGCTTAATAAAGCTTGTTTTGGAACCAGGCCCGAGGGTTCCATGGAAAATATTTCTTCAAAATTCAAAATAGAATTTTCATCAGAATTGTTTACATTCTCCAAATCATGTTCCTCATCTATTGCCTCATCTGTTTTCTTATCATCTTTGTCCATTTTTCTTTCCGGGAAAATTTCGAGCAAGTGCCAATAGTATTATCAAAATCCTACACGTTACAGCAAATCTCGCTCCACGATACGGCAGGCCGCTGAAAGCCTGTTTTGATATGGCACGGGCAATGGCGAGATGGATCCCGCCAACCACCTTTGTCCTTAACATAAGACCATAAAGGCTGATATTTGTCCTTATATCAAGGATGATACACATGATAAGTAAACATATTCTCAAAAAAATAATCACAGCAAATGAGGAGTTTATCCTGAGGCACACGGGAAATATTGTGGTCAGAGAGGGGATTTTATTCCCTGAAACCGTAAGGAAGGTTGTAGTTTTCTACGGAGCAAAGAGAAGCGGCAAGACATTTATTTTATATGATCTTTTCAAGAAATATGGGGTCTGAAGTCTAATGGAACGAAAACGTACGCTAAGGATTTGATCAAGCTTCTCAGTATCTCATTTAGATCTTTTTTGACGTGATTGCAATCTTCATCTGGCGGGCAATATCGGTTGCGCCAAGACCTTGTTCACGTAAAGCCTGCACCTTATCCCGGTCGATAGTACGCTTCCGGCCAAATTTTACCCCTTTGGCCATTGCTTCAATTCGCCCCTCGTTGGTTCTTTCTATGATGCGTTGTCGTTCCGCCTTTAAGGGCTTTGACTTGTATTTCGAGTGACTGCTGACTCGTAGACACTAGCGCATAACCAAAAAGTCTCATGATTCGAATAGCTAAAGTGTCTCCTAAATCAATTAATAGATTAACTGTATGTTAACTCAGCGAAAACCGATTTAATAGACACTCTACCGCAGCTATTTTATATTGTATACAAATTTATAAAATAGTATACAATAGCGACTTTGATTTGCTGTTTATGCTGTTTTTAATATTGGGGAATTAGTGCCAGTAGATTTTTTACCCGCTGAACATAAAGCAGGATACGGACAGTTCTCTGGTGAGCCAAACGAAGTGCAACTAGCACGTTATTTTCATCTTGATGAGGCCGACCTGGCCTTTATCTCCAATCGACGAGGGGTACAAAACCGCCTTGGCTTTGCGCTGCAATTAACATCTGTTCGGTTTTTGGGCACGTTTCTTTCCGATCTTATGCTGGTCCCTACTAATGTGCAGGTATTTGTCGCTTGGCAATTATCAGTTAATGACATTTCGGTATTGGCGAACTACGCCCAACGTGACACCACCGGTAAATGTCAAGCAAGTTGTCGCCTAAATCTGAAAAAAAGATGATTACATTCCATCACTTTTTTTCCACATCATTACATCGTTATAAAAAACATCATAGGCCCGCAAAA
>JAJSZP010000247.1 GCA_030262775.1 Deltaproteobacteria bacterium
ACAGAAGCCATCGCATCCATTATTAGGATTACTGGGGGAAACTTCAGGCTAATTCACCGGCTTTGCCTGCAGATCGCACGTCTCATGGAAATTAACGAAATTAATACAATCTCCAAAGAATTGGTCGAGACTGCCAGAGAAAGTCTTGTAATAGGTACTTTTTAGGCCGATAAAAAATATTTCACGATACAGCTCAAATAATTTTTCAAAAAACGTATCAAATAGTGCTTCACGTCACACATATTAAATAATTACCGTAATTTTAACCCCGAACCTCTTTTTTATTGCTAAATAAAGCTTAACTTTCTATATTTTTTGTGATATAAAGTTAATATTATTTAAAAAAGGGTGACCCAATGATACAAAAACATCTTTTTGAGCCCACTTTAATTAAATCAGCCTCCCTGATCGCACCTGACAGCCCAAGACAAGCCTTTTACAATATCCGGCTTTTTGCTTACAAAAACATATACACAGTCAGAAAAGAAAGTGGGGCAAAAGGAAAGACTTGGGACATGCGATTATGGAAATTTGATTCGTTTGAAGAGGCCGAGAAAGATTTTGAGCGCAGGATCAAACAAAAAACAAACCCTAACAGGAAGTCAGAAAGAATATATAAAGTCAGAGCAATAGACCATGAAATCAAAAAACCCCAACCATCCAAAAAAAGGACAACGCACAACAGTAGACCCTATCCATCAAACCAGGGATATCAAGGCCATCAAGCTGCTTTTATCTGATAATCCGAGAAACCTTCTCTTGTTCACCATGGGAATCAATAACGGCCTCAGAGCGTGGGATCTTTTAAAATTAAAGGTCAAACATGTAAGGCGCTTGCAGCCAGGTCAGTTCATTATTATTAAAGAGGGTAAAACACAAAAACAAAACATCCTTATGATAAACAAGACGCTATACAAAACTATCAGAACTTTTATAAATGAGATTCGGCCATTAGATGACGACTATCTCTTTGCCAGCGCCAAGACAAATACCCCTCTTACAATACAGGCGGTCAATGCCTTGATCAAAAAGTGGACTAAAACCATCAACTTGCCAGGTAACTATGGGGCTCATACATTGAGAAAGACTTTTGGCTACATTCAAAGAACCGAGTATGGGGTTGGATTCGAAGTCCTGGCAAAACGGTTTAACCACTCCAGTCCCGCAATCACCATGCGATACCTCGGTCTTACACGCCAGGAAGTTAAACATGTTTTAATGAACGACATTTGAGGATTACTAATTTTTTATGTTTTACTCTTATAAGCCACCACCTCAGGTGGTGGTTAGCGCGGGCAAAACCCGCACCTTTAGCGAAGGGGCTCTGCCTCTGAGCCAAAAATATAAGGAGTTGCGGCTATTCCGAAAGTCATATGAGTGTTAGCGTAAAAAATTGTTCCGTTGCTATCGGAACCCCTTATTAACAGATAAATCAAAGGATAAGTTTATGACGCTACTAAAATATACGTATTGGCGAGATGGTAAAATGTGGCTTGGGTATCTTGAAGAATATCCTGACTATATGACTCAAGGAGAAAACATGGAAGAACTTTTGGAAAATCTTAAAGATATTTACCAAGAACTTATTAGCGGCGCTATTCCTTCTGTACGGCATGTTGCTGAGTTGGCCGTCGCATGAAAAGACGGGAACTAATATCGAAGCTGGAGAAGATGGGTTGTATTCTGCTCCGTCACGGTGGAAAACATGATTGGTACCACAATCCAATTACAAAATTGTCTCAACCTATTCCACGGCACCGTGAAATCAAAGAATATCTTGCTAAAAATATAATCAGAAAATTGATTTAAGGCATATCGGGATTCAGCAACTGCTGCATAATACCAGTAAGAAAATGCTCTTTGACAGCCATGACCATTTACCTAAACCATTCGGCTGGGCACCGTTCAGGCCTTCGCCGGGGTGAGTCCTCCCCGCTTCTGCGGGGCTCGTTTCTCCTGCGGCTACCTGTAGCGGCCCCGAGTAATAATATTTTTTTGTTAATCATCTTTTTGCCTTTTCGCCAAACGGTCTTGATTCAAAAAATTGCATATGTGAATCAATTAAGCCATTTAATGACAATATTTGAAGGGCAATAATTATTGCTCTATGCTGGCGCGTTTCTTTTCGTTTTCCTGTTTCAATTCGTGAAATGCTCTGTTGTGTTGTTCCCATTAATACCGCCATTTTTTTTGGCTATGTTCCCTTTAAATGTTGAAAATTAATCAATGATTCCTATCTTTTTGATATATTCCGAAAAGGAGGAAGCCATGAAAAACAAAGACTTTTCACAATTACTA
>JAJSZP010000248.1 GCA_030262775.1 Deltaproteobacteria bacterium
CTTAAAGCTAATAGCATGCCAGATAGAAATAAAACAATAGGAAGAAAAAACATGAAAAAAAAATATAAAAAAAATAAAAGAATTCAAATAGGTGCATTATTTATGATAATGTTGCTACTGAGCATGGCGTTTATGCCAGCCATAAGTGCTTCCAAATCAATGGAAGTTTCGGATGAAAAAAAAGGACAAGTAGTGAAAATCGACTCGCCTAAAAAAGTTGAAATAATAGAAAATACAAATACATCTACAATAGTCCAGGTCGGAGATATATTAATAACATTGCAATCCGATCAGAAACATACAGAAGCTGTGTTGGATATTGAAGATCTGAAAACCCAGGAAAAGAAAACACTGAATTATAAAATTTCAAAAGATGCGGACACTTTTACCACAGAAGTTTACTATGAGGGAAAGCTGGCTAATACTTTTACTACAGATTACGATCCTCTCGAACCACATAAAACTGCTGACGTACTCAAAGTCAAATCAACAGGAGAATCAATAATACCATATAGTGCAGAAACAAGTAATTACTGGTGGGATGGTGTTTATTTTATCAAGGGTTATGGAATAAAATACCCGCACCCGGATTGTCCACATTATGAAATTGAACCGTGGGATGACTGGACCGAATCCGGCGATGAACTCACTCATAAACACATTAACCAAAAGGATTCAACATATATTGCTGAATTAGGACCGATTGCTGCAGGTGCTGCACTTGGTGTTTTAGCAGGAGGAGTAAACGGTATTGCATTAGTGGCTGGAGCAGTTTTAGGAGAGCTTATAATTGGTGAAACTAGTAATGCTCTCATGGATGAATCTGGATGTATATGGTACTGGTATGCAGATGATTGGGACATTCTGGCACCATGGTTAGTTTATCTACCAGAATACTTTAGGACTGCTGAATATACACTCTGGGATAGTGCAGATATAGGGAACCCATAAGGGTTTACCTATTATTTTTTTTTGGAGTATTATCAATGAAAAATTTACAGCAGATTGTTCAAGAAGGAATAGGAGTTATTTTTGGAATATTCCTTTTTTTTATCTGGTATATTCTACTTAAGGAGATAACATTTTATTTTTTTGGTGAATCAATTGTTGTTAATCACAGTGAAATGGTAAGATTAAGAATTACAGGTCAAGCTTTCCCATGGTTTTGTTGTGGTTTAATTCCATTCTTCATCTTTGCTGGACATTATTTATTATATAGTAATATAATAGGAGGAATTGAAAAAACAAAAGATATTGTGGCTATGAAAAGTTTTTTTGCGGGTTTTACTATCTGGCTTATTCTCTGCGTAATAACAGACTTATTGAAGGTGAATATTCCATATGATATAGATATGTGGGGTGGATATCTTATTATGTTTATCTTTTTTTTAATATATTGGAAAAGATGGAATGCTGCTAATATAGGGAACCCATAAGGATTTCCCTTTTTTTTGGAGTATTATCATTGAAAAATTTACAGAAGATTGTTCAAAAAGGAATCGGAATTATTTTTGGATTATTTCTTGTTTTTATTTGGATTATTCTAATTACTAAGATGGGATTTTATTTTCTTGGTGAATCAATTATTGTTCATGACACAGAAATAGTAAAAATTTCAAGTCAAACATTTCATTGATACCAAAACCAAGATCGGCAAGTCGCTTCAACTGCATGCCTCTCCGTATCTGTCTGTAGGAGTATTGCCTGTAACCTGTTATTTCCTTTTTTGCCGGAGAAAGCAATCCCTTCTCATCGTACAATCTCAAAGCCCGCCTGGTCAGCCGGGTTATCATCGAGAAGATTCCGATGCTGATAAGTTCGCTGGTATTATTCATAAGGATCATTATAGTAATAGTCGATAATATAGATTAATCCTAGGAATTTAACACGGGTAAGGGTTCTGATTAATGGAGTCCGTGAATATAAAAATGTTTTAGACATTAAGCGGTAATTGCTCAATTTGTCTTTGATGCCAACGCATAAGCATCGATCGCAGCTACTACCATTATGGGCAGAATAGCCATAAAAAAAGTTAAGAATGCAATAATATTTGCAAAAATAAATAATAATATTCCTCTGATCATATGCC
>JAJSZP010000249.1 GCA_030262775.1 Deltaproteobacteria bacterium
GAAATCGCCTTGCGACAATCCCCTTGCCATTGGCTACCCTTCGCCTCCATCGGGCTGGGTCTGGACTTTACCTGAAATATGTGTCATTATTTCAAGTATCACCATTTAGCAGCCGGGCCTTGCCCGGCTACACAACCAGGCGCTGGAGATGGACTGGGCAAAACCGTGCCGCTTTTACAAGGCAGTATTTGACCGGTAGTTTTTACCTTTATCATAGTTTTTCGGTTCTTGTTGCCCAGCCACTCAGCTCTACGTTAGGGTGCTTTAGGCGTTGAAGCCAACCGAAAAAATCATAAATGAATAATCTCCAGAAACCACTCCAACTTTTTTATTCGTATGCACATGATGATGAAAAATTATGCGAGTTGTTAATAAAACATCTCGCTTCGTTAAGGCGCCAAAATATTCTCCATGGATGGTATGATAGGTGTATTTCTCCGGGTGACGAATGGGCTAATGAAATTGATATGCATCTTGAGCGGGCAGATATTGTTCTTTTGCTCATCAGTGCTTCTTTCGTCGATTCAAATTATTGCTGGGGAATTGAAATGGAAAGAGCTCTTCAGAAACACAATGCTGAAGAAGCCATGGTGCTACCAATTATTCTTCGGCCTGTTGATATAGAAGGTACACCATTTAGCAAACTCCAGTTTCTACCAAAAGATGGTAAACCTGTAACAAGGTGGTCAGATAGACATGAAGCACTGGCAAATATAGCTATTGGCATACGGCATGTCGCCACAAAAATTTTAAATGAAAAAGAGAAAGAAAAAAAGAAAATTAGAGAAGCTCAATTAGCAATCATGTCTCCTGTAGAACGGGAGATAGAATTATTTATAGAGAAACACAAACAGGATCCTGATGTATACCTATTACGAGCTATTGAGGAAGGTCAATGGAATAATAAAGATATCGCTTTTGTTGCAAAACGAATAAAACAGATAATGGTTGAAATGAAAAAATGGCGACCAAAATATTCTGGTAAAAATACGGCCAGATTAAAAAAACATAAGCGAACTTTGAAAGTCATGCGCTATTTGAATGATAATCAAACCCATTAATCTGTTCTTGAGTAAAATTAACAATTGACCTAACAAATCGTTTTATTTTAAGGGATTTGCTATCTCGGCGGTTTTTCGACCTTTGTTGGTGTTATCGCAATTCATTGGTAATGCCAACTTGGTTGCAGTAAACCCACAACCCCCTGAACTCAAACGATGTTAGTCAAGTTCAAATAAGGAGATTAAATTCTAATGTCTTATTATATTAATATCACTGGTGAACTGATATGTGTTGGTATTTTGATCACTATTGTATATGGAATTTATATGGAGGAGAATCAATGGATGTTTTAGCTGAAAGATTAGACGCGAAATTACGCGAATGGAAACCGAATATTTCGGCTTCAGTTAGGCAGCGAGTCACGGAGATTATTAATTTTGCGGACCATGATATATTAGATATAATACAATCACGTTCCGTAGAACAGGAGGTTTTAAATTTACTTGATGAATCCACAACCCGGCGAAATTTGGTTGGCTGATCTTGGCTTGACGGCAAAAACGCGACCTGTAGTGGTGATATCTCGCTACGATCCAGATCCACCACGAGCTATGATAACTTATATCCCTTTAACAACTCAGTACAGACAAAGTGCCTATGAGGTGGTACTCCCCCAATTGAGATTCCTTGATCAAAACTCCATAGCGAATGTGCAGGGACTGGGTTCTATACCGAAAGTTCGACTTGAGCGAAGGCTTGGCAAGCTCTCAGACGACGTGATGACAGATGTCAAGAATGCCATCTCGGGGGGTTTTGTCCAAAACCGCGAAATTTCTCTCGACCACCTCTAAACCCTTGCTACGCTTGCCTTTTCGAGGAAAAATTGATTTCAGAATTCAACAGCATCGTTTCTATAAGTTCCTGAATATTTAGGGCAATATAGTTTTGGCAAAACTCATATTTTCCAATTAAATTGATATGCTGCCAAGCAACCGGTGAAAGCCGCTTTATCAGGTCGCAATATGCCTGCTGATCTTCGTTTTTGCAGGTATTGTATAGGCTCGATAACAATG
>JAJSZP010000250.1 GCA_030262775.1 Deltaproteobacteria bacterium
CAGGCCCTTAAAACGGCTCTGTCTATGGATATACCATTTTGGCCTCAACTTCCCAACCTTAACTATTTTGAAGATATGTATGTCCAGGCAGCAGAAAACTTCCCCGGCATTATTCTTGATATTGAAAAAAGAACATTACGTTTTTCATTAGAAAAATTTATCAACGAATTTGAAGAGACCATGACTCATTTTGAGGAGCCCCAATATTTTGATATCAGTAAAACATATTCGGCGGTTTATCATCGCTTTCTGTCCATGAATTTTTCAGAACGGCCGGCAATACGTGGGCAGCTTGAAGGGCCGATCAGCTTTGGATTCAACGTATTGGATCAAGATGAGCGGCCGATTATATTTGATGATACGGTCCGTCCCTTTATGATAGAATTTATGGCTAAAAGGGTTAATGTTCAACTTAAGCGGCTCAAGGTACTCAACGAGAACGCTTTTATGTTTATTGACGAGCCGGGGCTTCAGTTTCTGTTTTCAGCCATGGCAGGATATGGAGACCAAAAAGCAAAAAAAGATCTGGAAAGCTTTTTTTCCATGATAGATAAGCCCCGGGGAATTCACCTTTGCGGCAATCCGGATTGGGATTTTCTCCTTGGATTGGAAATGGACATTTTGTCTTTGGATGTTTATTCCAACGGCGAAGTATTTGCCAACTATTCAAATTCCATCAAACGCTTTTTAGACAGGGGAGGCATTATTGTATGGGGAATTGTTCCTACCAACTTTGAGCCTTTTGCAGAAGAAAACACCTCCTCATTGGAAAAGCGTTTGGATGAAATATGGCAAATATTAGATAGGAAAGGGATTGACCAGGATTTTCTATTGTCTCGGAGCTTGCTTTCTCCGGCTACCTGCTGTTTAGTAAATCCGGATAAGGAAAAGACTGTGGAAAAAGCCTTTAAAATGATTAGCAACCTTTCGGAAAGGCTGCGCGAGAAATACAAGCTGACTTAAAGTAGATGGGACTTTCTACTTAGCACCCCAAGGGCATTTCCTGCGGGCACCATCGGTTATGATTTTAACTAGTCCATCAAAATTTACTTTTAACTGCAATATTTCCTTGATTTATCAATTATATACCTTTAAACTTATTTCAAGATTGATGGAAGCTGCTAATTTGTATAGCTGATAATGAAAATAAATAGGACTCCATGCGATATTATCCTGTAAGCCTTGATGTAAAGAACCGAAAATGTTTAGTGGTCGGCGGCGGCGGCGTTGGCACACGCAAGGTTATGACTCTGTTAGATTGCGGTGCAAAGGTAACTGTTGTCAGTCTTGATGTTAGAGAAAACTTGCTTGAACTTGCATACAGCGGCTTACTTATTCTGGAAAAGAGGCATTACCGGGAGACAGATCTTGCCGGAATGTTTCTTGTTATCGGCACAACCGATGATGAAGAATTGAACCGCCAGATCAGCAAAGACGCAGAGAAACTTAATATGCTGTGTAACATTGCGGATCGTCCTGAAGTTTGTAATTTTATCCTGCCTTCCATAGTCAACAGGGGGGATTTGACAATCAGTATCTCAACTTCCGGAAAAAGTCCGGCTTTAGCGAAAAGGCTGCGCATTGAACTTGAAGAACAATTTGGGAATGAGTATGCTGAGTTGCTCCGGTTGATGGGAGCGATACGAAAAAAACTCTTAAGCCAAAAGCACGAACCGGAGGCACATAAACAACTTTTTGAACAACTTATCAGAAGAGGTCTTCTTGATATGATACGTGGTATCCGAAAAGACGAAATCGATTCTTTGCTGTTCGAGGTTCTTGGAGAAGGTTTTCGGTTCGACGATCTCATGCGAACATAGCTTAAGAGCTAACCCTAAAAATCAGGATCAGAGTGTGATCAATGGAAATTGTGACAATTATTACCACCTTGTTATACATGCTCAGTGCGGCGGGATATTTTGCTTATCTTTTTCTGCAGAAAGACTATCTGCAGAAAACAGGATATTTTATTCTTCTGGCCGGGTTTTTATTCCATACTGCAATCATCGCTTTTGGGTTT
>JAJSZP010000251.1 GCA_030262775.1 Deltaproteobacteria bacterium
GAAAACCTGCTGAGATTTGCCCGTCATGGAGAGGGCATTTACGAATACTGTGATATAAATGAATCTATCAGAAATATCATGGACGTGGTTAAACACTCATTGGACATAAACAACGTTGAGCTTCGATTGAGTCTTGCGCCGGATCTTCCTGAAGTTAAAGGTGATTTACGACAAATGCAGCAGGTAATACTGAACCTGGTTAATAACGCAACAGCTGCAATGAAAAATGGGGGTGTCTTGTGGATAAGTTCGGTTTTTGATGCTAATAATGAAAAGGTAGTTGTAATTGTTCGAGATAATGGACATGGTATCCTGCCTGAATACATGGATAAAATTTTTGATCCATTTTTTACAACAAAGAGTGAAGGGGAAGGCACAGGCTTAGGTCTATCTGTAAGTCATGGAATTATAACTAAATATGAAGGAAGCATTTCCTGCGAAAGCAATACTTCCGACTCAGGCATCAACCCCAAAGGAACTACTTATAAAATCATACTCAGGGTTAGGGAGTAATTATGGATGGAAGAATTTTAATAGTTGACGATGAAAAGGATATGCTTGTTCTTTTAAAAAGAATAATTACAGAAAAAACCAGCCATATTGTTGAAACAGAATACGATTCCTTGAAGGCCGTAGAACTGCTGAGAAAACAGCAATTCAATATCATAATAACTGATTTGAAAATGCCGAAAATGGATGGGATAGCCATTCTTGATATGGTAAAAAATATTCAGCCATCTGCTGTTGTGGTAATTATGACAGCATATGCCACTATTGAAACCGCTGTAGAAGCAACCAGAAAAGGAGCTTTTGATTATGTATCCAAGCCCTTTCGTAAAGAACGGATACTTATAACAATTAACAAAGCCATGGAATGGCTGAAGCTCACACAAGAAAATATAGTTCTGAGAAATTCTCTCCGGCAAAAAAAAGAATCTTGTCCAATTATCGGTTCCAGCCCCCCTATTATGTCGATCATAAAAATGATCGACCAGGTAGCCAAATCAACAGCTACAATTCTTATAAGCGGAGAAAGCGGTACCGGTAAAGAACTGGCAGCAAGAGCTGTTCATTATCATAGTAATCGTAAAGACAAACCTTTTATAACGGTCAACTGTACTGCCATGCCTGAACAAATTATAGAAAGCGAGCTTTTTGGTCACGTCAAGGGCTCCTTTACCAGCGCATGGAAAGATAAGAGAGGAATTGTTGAAGAAGCGGATCAGGGCACTCTTTTTTTAGACGAAATAGGAGATCTGAACATGGCCATGCAGGCCAAATTGCTTAGGCTCCTGCAAGAAGGGGAATACAAGCCGGTCGGAGGTCTAACAACAAAACAGGCAGATATCCGTTTTGTAGTCGCAACCAACCAGGATCTTAAAAAGCTGATAAAAGCAAAACAATTTCGAGAAGATCTTTACTACAGACTTAATGTTATCAATCTACACATGCCTCCTTTAAGAGATAGAAAAGAAGACATCCCGATTTTAGCACACCATTTTCTCAAAAAATTCAATTTGTTAAACGATAAAAAAATAAGTGGTATTGCCCCTGAGGCAATATCAGCCCTAATGTCTAAAAACTGGCCAGGAAATGTCAGGGAGATTGAAAACTGTATTGAACGCGGAGCTATTCTCTGTCAATCTGATATTATTAACATCTCGGATATCCTGCCACAAGAACCTGCAACGCATACTTCGCCTGTTTTTGATCACAGCATTTATACGCTTCCATTTAAAGAAGCAAAGGAAATCATCATAAAGTCTTTTCATAACAAATATATTAATTGGGTTCTTCAACAAAATAAGGGTAATATTTCCAGGGCTGCCGAACAGGCTGAACTGCAAAGGCAATATCTACACAGACTCATAAAAGAAGAGAATATTAACGCTGAAATATTTAAAGAAAAAATCAATAACCACGCTTATAAAACGTGGTTTGAATTCGACCTATAAGGCCGTTCTCAGCAAAACCCATAGGGCCTTGCTGAAATAAGATTGAGTTGTTCCCATTTT